>NZ_JBLUOI010000026.1:0-63645 GCF_048059995.1 Metabacillus sp. YM-086
CAAATTTGAAAATTTAAGGGTGCTGATTCATAATAAGCTGAAAATTCCTCAATGAAAGAAGGTGTAGCTGATTTGATTGATATACTAACGAATTTAATCCAAGATAAAACTTTGGATATTTATCCGCATTTTAAAGATTTTTGCCTTTTTAAAGAAAAGGGACTTAGGAAAGATGCCTTTAGATCGCTTAACCTTTTTATTAATGAGGCAGAGGCCTGGCAGGCTAAACAGAAAAAGGAATTTGCTCACTGGCTTTTTAAATTGTTTGAGGAATCAGTGGATATACAGGATGTACTAGTACATCCACTTGAGGAAAACATACTAAAACCAATTCTTGATGAGTGGTTGTATGAAAATCCAATAGACCCTCAACCATATAGATGGTACGGTTTATTCTTAAAAACAGAAAACCATTTAAAGTACCTTGAAACGGCACTAAGAATTGGTGGAAAGAGTGAACAAAAAGTATTAATGGCAATCATTAACTATTATCTTAATTTCCTTAATTTTTCTTTTCACCACATTTCTGAGGATGCCTACCTTGGGGATATTTCAGAGGATCAAGACATTGTTTTGAAAATCGAAAACCTTTCTAAAGAAATCACAAATCTTGATAGTAGAAAGCATGTAGCTGAAAGTGTAAACTACTACAAAAATCTGTTAAGCGATTGGATTGCTTTTAAAAATGAGGGTAAAAAAGGTTTTCTTAAATGGTGTGCAGATAATGGTAAAGAATATGGATGGACTAACTCATATTATTATGACTAGTTAGTGATGATAATAATGTTATTCAACAATATGAAGCGCAAATGTGTAATAACATTTGCGTCTTTTTATGTGAAATTATTTAAATTATTGAGTATTTATATACAGGAACATAGTAGCACTACTTTGACAATTTAGTTAATATTTACCTTATTTTTCCTGAATCGTTCATTTATAATGCATAAGTATGTAAACAAGTAGCTATCTGAATTGTATCTTGAAAACGTGCTTGTTTGGGTGAAAGTTAGAAAGAGCGCACAAGGATTCAATTACGATATGAATGCACGGTTGAGGAGATGAGGTGGAGAAATTGAGAGTACTTGATTCACAGTCGCTAGTCGATACGATGGATCAACGATCAAATGATTACGCAAAACTACGATCACAGCTAGAAACCTTACAAAAAACGTTTCAAGTGATTGTCCAACTAGACTCATTTGTCGGGCAAGGTGCCGATGCGATAAAAGGGTTTTATAAGGCTCATACGGAAGTCATAGATGCCTTGTTTTTATTAATAGATTGTCAAATTGCGTTTTTTGAAGGAGTAAAGCATAAATTAGTCAGTGAAAAGTTAGGTGCAGATACGGTTGTACATAGCAGCTTTTTAGAAGATGAATTAAGTAAAAGTGAAAGACAAGCGGTCGATATGGTCGATCAATATAGAAGTGAACTAAATAGCATCTTCCAAAAAATAAATGATATACTTTCCTTACAAGTATTTTCCACCTCAGACTTTCAGGCAAACATGGAAGAAGCACAAATGAATAGAGAAAAAACAATTGAAGCTGTTGAGAGGGTAGATCAAGAATTACTCAATGAATATATGTATTCCATCTATGAACAGGACAATGTACGAGCCTTGTTTCAGGCGTTACAAGATGCCACTTCAACAGGAGTAAGAATACAACCAATTTCGTTTGATGCAGAAGCTTTTCGTACGAGTGAAATCTATCAGCTTCAAGGAGGAGTAAAGTTTCATACGGATAACTACCTTCGGCTAAAACATAAAGAGCTTGAGAAAATTGGAATCCAAACCAATACAAGATACGAAGCTAATGGGAATCATGATGAGTTTAATTTGGCTGAGTTCTCTGGTTATCATGATTTACTTCGTGCCAGATACGGATTTGATCCAGTAACTGGATTAGAGCTGAGATTAGATGAACGATTGAATTATGCATTGTTAAATTATATTAGGTTTGGTTCTAGACCTGCCGTGGAAGATAGAGAAAACTATGAAACTGTTGAACTCACAAAAATTCCTCTTACAAAAGAAGAATTTGAAGCAATTCAAGAGGAACCCGTAGAAATTGTAGAGGTAATTGATGATGCAAAAGGAGAAAACTCTGGTGACTATTATGTATACGGAAATGGTTTAATCATCAGAGTATATGGGAATGTTTTTGAGAAAGTAAATAAGATACCACCGGATACACAAGGTGTTGCAAAAGGATTAGATACCTTTTTTGAAGGAACCCCTTTAGCAATACTAGAAACTGTAGTAAGTCCGAAGAATATCATTAAAAAGTTAATAAACAACATTGTAAAAAAACAAGTAAGTAAAGGTGCTTCTAAGCTTATTGTAAAACCCATTTCAAATATGAATGAGTTTTTTGATATGGAATTTGGAAAATCAGTAAGTAACTCCTTATCTAAATCTAAAGTAAAGTACGATGGACAATCGATTTATAAGGTAGAAAAGAAAACTGATAACCAGTATCTGAAAAAGGGTTATGGAGTTTATCTTGACGCATTACACAAAGACCATTTAGAAGTAATAGATAAGACAGGGAATGTGAAGTATGTCTTGAATTTAGATGGTACTTTAAACCCTGATAAGACTAAAAAAGCACTTGGACGAGTAGTTAAGGGATGGAAATAAGGGAGGTGGAATTAATATGGATAAAAAGTTAGAAGGAATATTAGACATATTAGTTAAACTAAATTCAAGTATTAATGTTGTAAATACAGAAGATTTAGATGAACAGTACGAGAACCTTGAAGATTTTAGAATATTAGCTAGAGATTTAGATATTATATTAAACAACTTTGATTCATTAGATAAGAACGATGGTGATGAAATAGAGAAAATGTTATTTGAACTTCATAGAATTATAACGACGTTTGAATGGCATTTCTCAGAAATCAGTGATTTAAACACAACAATATTAAAAGTTTATAAAGACAAAATCAATAACGTCTAGTAATGAGTAAGCCTTATATGAGTTTTATTTTTTTAAATAGGCTTTTATTAGGACATCTTCAGCAATTAAAGCGCGATTGTTGAAGATGATTCACTAGAAAATGATCAAAGTTTTTTATAAAAGAATAAACCGATAAAATCCTATAAGAGTATGTTTTGATCAACCTTTTTTCAAAACATACTCTTTTTATTTGCTTTTATGTCAAGATTATTAGTATCAATTTGATTAAAAATTTTTTTAAAGCAACACCTTGTGAAATATAGAGCCTGTTTTGATCAATACGTGTTTTCGATCAAACTTTTTTATAACCCAACAGATGCACAATTGTGAATCAATGACGCTTCCTTGCTCCAATGTGCATGCACAGAATGAAATTGTGCATGCACAAGGTGAAATTAGTGACGTTACCTTGCTCCAATGTGCACAGAAAAAAATTTACTGACGTTTGCTTGCTCCAATGTGCACAAATGTGAACTACTGACGTTACCTTGCTCGTATCAATAATTATTTGTTGAAAAAACCTTGATTTACCAACCTTTTAGGTACTTTTTTTGTGCACAATAGGATTATAAAATGTCTTTAATATAAACAAGAGTTAACAATATATCATTTAAGTACTATCAAGATGTCTTTATGCACCTGCACAATTGTGAATTAATGACGTTTCCTTGCACATAAATACTACTAATAAAATTTATATATATGACGTTAACATGCACAATTTATAGTCTCCAATTCTCTAAAACCCTTGATATATCAACAATATCTCAGTTATTTCTGTGCACATACTGATGAAGCTATGACGTTAACATGCTCGAATGTGCACGAATAAATGACGTTTGAGTGAACATAAATTTTTTCGACTTTTTTTTCAAACCCTTGATACGTACAGTTTCAAAGGCTGTGCATCTTTGTGCACAAGTCCTTAATTAAGAAGGGAATTTTGTGCACAACCGATTTGCTATAATACTGCATATTAGTAAATATTTCTACAAATGGTTACTAAATTCTAATGACAGACTAATTTAATTAGCCGATAGAATATATATGATAGACATTTACTATAAGCAAAGATTTAAACAGCTCTATCATCAAGTCACTACATAAAGGAGGTATGAACATGTCTATGGGAAAGATTAAAATTGATGGATTTAGAATGCACCAACATATTCTAGATGAATTCAGATATATTAAAGATCAATCCTTTGATAAGCCTACTGCCTCTGCATATGTAGTCTATTTAACTATGCTAAAACAAATGCACATTGAAAACAATCCAAGAGGGATTTTGAAAGAATATAACTTATCATACTGGGCTAAAAAGTTAGACATTCCTTATACCTCATTGTATGGTGGGAAAAAGTTTCTAGAGAAGTACCATTTTGTTAAAGAAGAGATCCAAAACGATTTACCAGTTTTGGTATTGAAAGATGTTGAAAAATTAAATACTCCCGAAAGAGAAGGCGTAAAATTAAACTACCTTCTTGTTCCGCACGCTCTTTTTGACACAAACATTTTGGCGGAGTTTGTACGTACTTCTAATCCAGAAGGTATTGAACTGCTATTATCTCTTTTTAACCAGTTTAGAACCAGTATGTCTAACAGAGGGATGATCTCACTAGATAAATTAAAGCAATCTCGAAAAATGTCCACCTTAAAAAAGAAGCTTAATAAAAAAGCCAAAGATGTTCGAAAAGTACTTGAGATTCTTGAAGCTCTTTTTGATATTGAATTTGAAGGTCTTTCTTATCGTAAAGAGCAGGTTTGGATTAAAAAGATCAACTTCTCTTTAAAACCTGAATGTGTAATTGAAGATACTGATGAGTTTGAAGTAAATCGTTTATTAGCACAATTTTCACAAGAACTTACATATCGTTTAGATGAACTGCAAATTAAATATAAAGCTCGTGATAAGAAAGATATAATGATCGCTTTTAAACAAGAAGTAGTGTCATTTCTTTACCATTTAATCGACGAGGATGATAATAGTTACAAATACAGAGATAAATGGTTGAGATCCTTCTTCCTAAATACGCTTGATAGCGTGGTTGAACATATACACCGGGAAAAAGAGCGATTAGGTCACTTTAAGCTATATACAATTGGTGGTTTCTTTAGAAAAGTGTTTAGAAAGCAGTTCAAAAATGCTATTAAAGATATTCCATACGAATATATCCATGATGCAAAAATACGCGAATTCCAACTAACTGGAAGTAAACCGCTGCTTTCTACTATAATTTAAAATAGCCAGCCTAGTGAAATTGAAAAAATCCAATTTCTACTAGGCTTTTTGACGTTACCTAAAAAACTATTACTTATAAGCATAATCGGGGTTCAGGATAAATCTATCAACTATATCAATTTTTTATCCTTTTTTTATGGAAACTATTTACGAATGTTTACCTGTTAATATGTTAATATTGAATACTAACTTGTGTATATGTTGAAATAATGTAAATTTGCCTCTTGATATGTAAACAATTTAAATATAAGTATGTTAACATGTGTTTTTAACGAGGTTAATCTAGTTAATATGTTATAAATACGATATATAACTTCTAGCTAACCCTCGAAAACTCTTTATTTACAAGGGTTTTCTCTACCTTTTTTATATTTGCTTATTATTATTTGTATTTTTTATTATTACTGTTCTTTTTTATTAATATATGTTTCTTTTACTTTTATATGATATTTAACAATGGAAATAGTAATAAAGTAAGTAATAGTATCTAAATTGATTTAAGAATATATCTTTGATAGACTGTATAGGTAAAGTTTCCAAGATGCTCAAATGAGCCTTAAATAGAAGATATAAGCCCTATGGGTGGTATAGACAAATACAGTCTGCCCCATAGGGCTTTTTTGTGTTTTGGAAGCTCTATTTATACACATTTTAGGAGGAATCAAGGTGAATTCAGAAATTAATAAAATTGAAGATCGAAAACGAAAGCTATCAACACTATCTAATGGAATTTGGTATTACATTACAGCAGGAAGTAATCATTCAAATTTGATTACAGGTATTAAATTAGATGATGAAAGTATTTTTATAAAATATATAGGTGGTGACTTTGAAGGAACTCCGTTTACTTTTTCATTTAAGCTTAGTAAAGCTGCTATGGATGAAATGTGGAAATATGAATTTAATACACTATATAACGGTAGCATTGATCTAAAAGTTATTGATCTTGATTGGGTAAGTGATATTGCAACAATTCCCTATACTTTATTAAATGACTTATCAATTTCTCCTAAATATACAAATCATATCGAAGGGTAAAAATATAATTACCAAAGGCAATAGGATTATCCTTTGCCTTTTCTTTTTATTAAGGATACCAGGAGGGATTTTATGATGAATAAAACATTTAGAATTGAGGATAGAGTTTATTTTGCTACATCTGCAAGAAAAGATGAAATAGAAATTATAAAAAAGGTTAGACCAGCTAATCTATTAGTATCTTTTGCATTATGGAGAGAAAAACATAAGGACAAATGTTTAAAGAAAGATCTCATTCAAAAAATTGGTTATACACCTAAAAGTAAAATTGTAGATAGTGGAGCATTTACGTTTGGAAACATTGATATAGGAATAGAAGAAATTATTGAAACCTATAAAGAAATGATAGAGGAAGATGGAAAGGAGTTTACTTTTGAAGAATTTTCTTGGTGGTGGTTCAATGAGTTTCCAGAAATGGAATATTGTGAGGATAAAAATCAATTTCTCCTTTTTGAACAATATATTAATTTTATCCTTGCCAATCAAAAGTATATAGATTATTGTATCGCATTTGATACAATGGGTAGCAATGAAACGGGATTATTAACATTTAAAGTGATGCAATCTCTTGGTTTAAATGTTATACCTGTGTATCAAGCAGCAACTTTTCTTGGTAGAAAAGGTGATACAAAATCGGGATTTTGATGTGCTTAAATATTATACAGACCACACACAATATATCGCTATTGGAGGGACTGCTATATCGAGAATTAAAGGATATACTAAAAAATTTCGTATTAAAATCATACGAGAGATAATGGAAATGTATCCTAATCGTCATTTTTCATTTACTTGGTACTCTTGCCCTTATATAATTGAAGCTTGTCCAGATTTATATTCAATCGATGGACAAGCTTGGCTAGTTAAAGTAAATGATAGAAAACAAAAACTATTGTTGTCAGAGAAGAAAATTGAAGGGAAGATCGAGTATATCAGGTCAAAGAAGACTGATTTAAATCTATTTAATTTTCATTATGATCATTCTAATTTTGAAACTCTATTAGCGATAAAACCTTCATTTACATAAGTGTTAATATAAAAAAACAGTTGTGTTGTAGTATATATAATAATTTGATAGACTAATTATATAAAGTTTTCTTTTTGCTCTATAATGAGCCTTGTATTGAAGTGTTAAGCCCTATGGGTGGTATTTTCTCTAAGAGGAAGTATGCCTATAGGGCTTTTTTGCATTTCTAGAAAGCTTTATTACACATTTTAGGAGGATGAAAGAATGGAAACACTTGATGTAAAGAAGGCTGGAAAAGAGTTAGCTGCACCTTTTGCTCCAGATGAAATTGAGTGGAGAGTATCGCGAGTTAGTGTTAACAGTCGAGGGCCGCAAGCTATAGTTGTACCTTATGTTTCTTCGAGAGCTATCCAAAATAGATTTGACAATGTAGTTGGATGGGATCGATGGGAAAATAAAATTCAACAATTACCGAATGGTGCATTTATTCAATCAATTAGTATTAGGATAGGTGAGAATCAAACAATTACAAAGTGTGATGGAGCTGATCCTACAAATTTTGAGGAAACCAAAGGAGGAATTTCTTCGGCATTAAAGCGTACCGCTGTGCTTTTTGGAGTGGGGAGGTACTTATATAACCTTAATGAAGTTTGGGTTGAAGTACACGAGAAAAGAAAAACCGATAGAGATATCTATACATACCACAAGGATAAGAAAGATCAATCTAAAGATGTTAGAGGTTACTTTACTCCTCCCACATTACCAAATTGGGCATTACCAGAGGGCTTTGGACATGAGCAGTCCCCGTCTAGAAATGACTTGTCATCTCAAAAACACCACAATCAACAATCTAATACAGTACCAGCTGGCATGGTTGAATGTATTTTCAAAGATATGGTGGAGAAACAATATGACGACGGAGTAGTTTATGAGATTTGCTTTGAACAAGGTGGTCAAATTTGCGTGATCTATGCGATAGGCAAAATGGCTGAGGAAATCAAAAAATTACAATTGAAACCAGAGGATAGAGTTGCTATATCTTCTGAAGAACATCGAGGACAATGGGTACTTAATAACGTTGTAAAAGTAGGTTAATAAATTACTAAACTTGGAGGAATCATATATGTGGAATACATTTGAACTAATCGGGAATTTAACAAAAAAACCAGTGCTTCGAAAAACGAACTCAGGAATTCCTGTGACAAATTTAGATATTGCTCATAATTACTGGGTAGGAGAAGAGAAAAGAACTGATTATCTGCAGGTAACTTTATGGAAAGACAATGCTGTTAATGCATGTAAGTATCTTGATACAGGTAGACAAGTTTTCGTTAACGGAACAATTAAACCTGTAAAACAAGAGATCAGTAATAAAAAGTATACGTTTAATGAACTTCATGCAGAATCTGTAAAGTACTTAGGCAGCAATAATCAAGGTAACAGTAATAATCAAAATAATTCTTCTGACCAACAAGGTCAACTAAACAGTTACCAGGAAGATAATTATACACAAGTAGGTAATAATCCATTTCAAAGAGGTAATGAGAACCAGAATTATAGTTCTAACCCTTTTGAGCAAAGAAATACAAACCCGTTTGGAAGATGATTTAAAAACGAGAAAGGAGTAGCTTTTAGCTGCTCCTTTTTATATTTTTTTATAGGAGGAAGGATTTATGTCTAAAAACGAAGAATTACAATTAATAGGTGCTGCTAAACTAATGGAAGATTTATTCTTAAATGGTATCTATCAAAGAAGGAAAAGTTCTAAAGAGTTCCTTGACCAACTAAAGCATACTATGAGAAAAACATTCTCTAATTATGAAACAAGAAGAAATGAATTTCATGGTATTGTGGCCAAGCCAAGTTTGTTAGAGATCCCATTTATAAAACTGATACTGTTGCATTTAAAGGGCTTTTAAATGATATAGGAATACTACATAAAGTAGTTAAACTGAAGTATTCGTTCATAAAAAATGATGAGGATCTAGTTGATTTACTTGCAGACTATTCTTATCCGAAAGAATTTTATGCTCAAATTTATTTAAATAAAAAAGGCAAAAATGAAGTCGTTAAAAGAGAATTCCTATTCGATACATCATTAGAAGGTATGGCAGAATTATTCAAATCTGAAAAAAAGAATTTTGATAGGTTGGAAGAAAAATATCGTAATACTTTACTAGATATAGAAAAATGTCCTATGCTTAAACAAGCTGGAACTCTAAAATGTAATTATGGAACTATTAAACTTAGGGAGAAAGATGTTGTTTATGATGTAGAATCTATCTTTAAAGAATTTGGCTCACATTTCTTATTGGAGTATGGACAAATATCTATGGAGAAAGTAGAAGAATATATAATCAAGGGTTTCTTATCAAACAAAGAAATAGAGAAGTTTAGGAAGTTAGTAGATATTCCTTTGAAGTTCTTTGTAATGGATATTGAAACAGAACGAAAGAGTATGGAAACCTACCAGTACATTTCAATGCAAAAAGCACAAGCTAAACGCTATGCTTAGTATCTTTGTGAGGAATGTAGAAGGATAAGTTAGTAAGGGGGATGACATGCCGACTGAAATTACTAAAAAGGCAGATTTCTTTTATATTCTCGTAGATTATGGTGACAAGGGACCTTATCTTATGATGAAAGTAGATAAGAACAGTCATTATTTTAAGACAATTGGGGAGTATAAAGATTTAAGTGAGTTTGATCCTATACAGGCTAAAACTATGCTAGATGAAGGTGTTAAATTCTTTAAAGAGGCTCGTAATGCTGTAGACTATTACTTTAAACAGCTAGGTATCGGGGAAGAAAACAAATAAATTTTACACTTTAGGAAGACTTTTTTTATGCTGAGGCATATGAAAGGTCTTTTTTTATTGCACATTTTTAGGAGGAAATATAATGAAAAATACAAAAACGAAGGTTAATCGTCAAAAAAAAGTGAAAGAAGCTTTTGATTTAGTGAAAAAAGGTGCTGTAGAGATTGCTAAAAATTCTAACTTTCAACGATTCTTAAAATTTTCCTCTTCATTCCACAATTACTCTTTTAGAAATCAACTATTGATATGGATTCAAAAACCAAGTGCTACTTTTGTTGCTGGATTTGAAACATGGAAAAAAAGAGGAAGGTATGTGAAAAAAGGAGAGAAGGGGATTATGATTTTATCTCCTATGAAGATCACCAGAAAAAAAGATGAGCATGAGGAAGATGAAGAATTTATGTTATATCGTCCAATATATGTTTTTGATATATCTCAAACAGAAGGAGAACCCATCCCTTCTATTGGTGAATATGTAAAAACCTTAAATGGAGAAACGGATCTTTATGAAAAAATCAAAACTATAAGCCCGTTTCCTGTAACAGAAACTATAGACTGTAAGGGTGCTGATGGTTATTACCGTATTAAGGAAAAGGATATATTCATAGATTCTAAAAATTCTACGTCTCATAAGTTATTGACTCTAATTCATGAGATGGGTCATGGCTTATTACATGCAGATAGAAATAACATTCCAAGTAAAGCAGTGAGAGAAATAGAAGCTGAATGTGTTGGGTTTGTGACCTGTCATGCTTTAGGTATAGACACATCTGAAAATTCTTTTGGGTATATTGCTTCTTATGGAAGAAGTAGGTCAGATGAATTAATTGATATAAGTAGAGATAGAATTAATAGGGCTGTACAGCGAATATTAGGAGATTTTGAGGATACTTATGTTGCAATAGAAGATAAAGAGCTTGAATAAAATAGAAAAAAACCAGATTTCTTGAGTAGAAGTCTGGTTTTTTAATTTATTAAAGCTGGGTGAAAATGTAAATGTTCATCGTGATAGCCTATATAGGTATAGTCAGTATTGAACTTTTCTTGAGATATTACTAGCTCAGGCTCCGTTTCGTCGTTTAAACAAACAAGTATATAATCTCTCCCTAGGAGATCATTAGAAAAACAGTAATAAAGCCTTTCTCCGCTTAGCTCTTTATATATATCCCATTTCTTTAGTACACTCTTGCTGAAAACAAATTCCATTTCCATGTATGACCTCTTCTCTAAAATGGTTTTACTTGACATGTGATAGTAAATCATATTCTGACATTTCAGGTAAACCATAATATTCTTTTGCATCTAGGTATAATTTTTGGCGATCTTCTTTTGTTGTTGAACTATACATATCTTCATACGACATATTGCCCTTTTCTGAGAGGTAATACATTGTAATCATCTTTGGATAGTTAGATACATCAAGGTAAAATCCGTTTATAAGTTTTTTTGAAAGATATCCAAAGTAAGGCAAATCTGTTCCAAATTCTTTAATAGCTCTCTTTTTAGCTTTTTTGATTTTATGATGTAAAGAAAAATCAAAGAATCCACCTGATAAGACAACAATAAAATAACCTAAGCTTATAATGATCCACAGCATTACCCATAAAAGAAATAGACCTTGTATTTGAAACCAAAATGAATCTCGAAATCTAGGCTCATTAGGTACAACACCAATATCTATCATAAAGTTCATGAATTCTGGAATCAAAGAAAATAAAAATAAACTTCCAAATATAATTCCTACACTTATTAATATTCTCATAGTATCACCTCTCAGACTTCTATTATTATACGTATAAATGTATAATATAGTGATAAACTAATTATACAGTATCATTTTACCTCATACAACAAATTCTGTAATAAAAGTGTTGTCATAAATGACCTTTTTTTGTATAATGAAGACAACTTAATATTTTCGCATTCATGCGATTATTTAGGCGGAAGACGCAAAATAATCCTTTTTAAAAGGGTTGTTTTGCGTCTTTTTTTTTCAAAAATTATATGGAGGTAAGTTTATGAAAGGATTTAGTATTAAAAAAATTGTTAAAGAGGTTGTTCCCTACGCCTTTGTATTCGCATATATGAGTACACTTATTTTCTTTACTGGTGTAGAGAGTGCTTCAGCGACTGTTCCGACGATTCCTGGTGGGTCTGGAGGTAGTGATGTGACTACTATCAATACTATCTTAACAGGATGGATTACTAATATTCGTATAATTGGAGCAGTAGTAATTGTTATTGCGATTGTTCTTGCTGCGATTATGATTGGTATTTCAATGGGAAATTCAGCTAAAAGAGCACTAGGTATTTCTGCTTTAGTTAGTGCAATAGTAGGAATAATTCTTGTTCTAAAAGCGCCTGACCTAGCAAACTATGTTATTACTCAATCTGGTAGTGGGAGCTAAACAATAATAGTATGACCTTACACTTCACTTGTAAGGTCTTTTTTTAAAGAGTAGGAGGAATTTATATGCGTACTAGAATGCCGTTTAATACTGAAGCGGAACGGAAAAGCATTAGAGGGGTTTCGTGGAGACAAGCAACTTACATTTTATTTGCTGCATTAGTTTACCTATCAATAGCTTCAGAGATTTTATTTTCAGGAAGATTCACATTTATTGTTGGATTTGTTCTTTGTGCATTGACTTTGCCAATAACAGCACCCTTTCTGATTTTGGCATTTTTAAAGAATGGAAAATCAGGATACTACTACGATCAACATCTTATATTTCTTGCGAAGTTTAAGAAATCTCAAACAGGTATCTGGAGGCAATAACAAATGTTAACTAATTTAATAATGATTGTACTAATAGGTCTTGTGGTATATTTCTTCGGTTATCCAATCATGGGAAAACCATATCCTTTTAACCCGTTTAAAAAACGAAAGTCTAAAAAGAATGTTAATTCAGGAAAAAAACGAGGAAGTGCTGCAAACACACAAGAACTTAAAGTGAACTTCCAAGAATTAATTGGAGTTAAAGGTATTCATGGTGAGGTAGTAGAGCTAAATGAAGCAGGTGAGAGCCGTCACTTTATAGGGTTAATTAAAACTGAATCAATTAACTATTTGCTTAGAAGTATGAGCGAACAACAAACGACTGATTTATCCTATGAGCAATTATTAGCGCAGCTTAACTTAGGGCCAGGTCGTGAAGTTAACGTAGGGATTCATATTCAATCGAGACCAATTGACTTGTCTGAACAATTAAAACCATACCAAGAGTCATTTGAACAATTAAATCCGATTGCACAGAGATATGGAGAAACGATGTTCTTTCCGTACATGGAATATTGGCAACAAACAGTAGATGAATTTGATTACCATACTTATTTTACTGTTGACCTTTATTACGACCAAAAGCTCTTAGAAGATCTAGATGAAGATTCAATTATTTTAAAGGTAAGAAATGAATTCAATCGAGTTGCTCAAATTATTGTACGTAACTATGCCAATATGGGCGGAAGAAGTAAGATCTGTTCTGAAAGACAGCTTTATGAGGCATTATATTTTTCAGTAAATAAACAAACAGGGAGCATTGAACATTTCAACCGTTTTATTGAGAAAGAAGGTATTTTATCACCATTTGTTATGGGGAAAGAATCAAAACCTAAAGTTAGATTTGAAGAATATGGAGAGGAGACAACAGAGTATGGGGCTATTTAAAAAGAAGAAGGCTTCATCGCCTGAATTAATAGAAGAACAAGATATAGAACAAGAAGAGAGGAGAGCAAGTAAAAAAGGGAAAAAAGCTAAAGAGGATTTACATGCTGTAGCAAGACAAAGTTATTTCGATAAAATTGGTTCAGCAGGTGTGCATTTTCCTGAACATGTTAAAGATCGTGCATACCAATGTGACCAAAGAGCAGGTGCAGAATATTCTTCTAGGTCCTACATTTTAGATTTTGGTAATACCTCTATATCTACAGGAGAATTAGAGACATTGTATCGTGCAGGAGCTAGTAATATAACGTTTCACCTTACTAAACTCACTAAAAACCAAGCGACTCGTAAATATAAGAATGCAGTTACAGACGAAGGTTCTCGTGTTATTCAAGCGAGAAAGTCAGGAAACGATATTGAGGAAAACGAAGCTCTAAAAGCAAGATCAAACGCAGAACGCCTGCTGGATGAGATTAGTGATGGTTACAATGATGGTTTCTTAGGTACAATGGTTGTTACGTTATTTGCAAAGGACGACAAGACCCTTGATAACATAGGAATGTTAATCCAAGATACCTTAGAACATAACGAACATAATCTGAGACCGTTGTACGCTCGCCAAAAGGATGGATGGTTATCAGCTCTACCATTCTCGGGTAATCGACTTACCGCAACAGTTGATAGAAGATTCTTTGATAGGACTTCAATTGTTGCTGCTTCTCCATTCTATTCTTCTAAAATTCCATTCAGCGGTGGTGTACCTGTTGGTGCGAATTTACACAATCAAAATATGGAATTTTTAAATGTATTTGCCCCTTACTTAGATAACTATTCTTCTCTTATAGTTGGTGCCTCTGGTTCTGGTAAATCATTCAGTAACAAGTATATTTCCAGTTCACAAGTATTACTAGGATATCGGATCTTTAGTATTGATCCTGATGGGGAGAATGGACCTATATGTGTACTTATGGGCGGAAAAGAGGTTGAGATACGTGAAGGTGGATCTTGTACAATTAATATTTGTGCTTTGACCGAAGAAGAAATTGAACAGACTTTACCAAATGGAAGAAGAGTTTCAAAAGTTATCGTACCAATAGGTTCAAAAGTCGGTAGATTAATAACGTTCTACAATAAGTTGTTAGATGGAATCT
The DNA here is from genome assembly GCF_048059995.1 of Metabacillus sp. YM-086. Classification (NCBI taxonomy): domain Bacteria; kingdom Bacillati; phylum Bacillota; class Bacilli; order Caryophanales; family Bacillaceae; genus Metabacillus; species Metabacillus sp. YM-086. The sequence continues at coordinate 14,851 of NZ_JBLUOI010000026.1, forward strand.
CTTCACTTGAAAAGGAATTATTAAAAAAAGCAATTATGGATGTAATTGAAGAATGGGGTATTACAGAGAATCCAGAATCACTGTATGAAAATGAAAAAACTCCAGTTAGATTATCAAATGGAGATATTACGTATAAAAAACAACGTAAACCTGAATTTACCCTATCTGATATCTATAAACAGATATTAAAGAATACAACCTTAGGTTATAATCTGCATGATTTTTCATATCAAGAAATTATTGATCCTGATGCGAGAAGATTAATTAAGGTATTAAGAGGATACCTAAGAGATCGACCAGATGGAAAAATTCTCGATGGTGAAACCCAGTTTAATGGAGAGAAAATCGATAACCTACTTGATGATATATGTTGGGTAAACTTTAACATGAAAGCTGTTGAAGGATCTGATATATACGACATTATCATGCATGTCCTTACCCTATTAGGATGGGAATACTTCGTTAAGAGGCCTTCTTTACGTAGATTTAAAAAACGCTTGAAGATCGAGGAAGCATGGAGAATGAAAAGAATTGATGGTGCTATGCAATTCGTAGAGGAATTAGCACGCCGTAGTCGTAAGTATCAGGCGGGTGTAGATATTATTACACAGGATTTAAATCCGTTCTTAGAAGATTCAGATGGACAAGCAGTTGTAAAGCAAGCAACAAGTGCATTGTTCCTTCGATTAGGTTCAGTTGATGATGAGGAAAAACGAAAATTGCAGTCAATTTTTAACTTGTCTGAGGGTGAACTACAAATCATTTGTCGTAAGCCTGCTGAATCAGAAGATTCCCAAACTAAAGGAGAAGGAATCCTTCGTGTTGGTGGATCTTCTGCATATGTAAAAGTACAAGTTAGTGATGAAATGCGTGGGTTTATTGATACTGATACGGACTATCTAATCAATAATGGTCTTCTGCCAGGCTTAGAAGAGTATGACAAGCAGGAAGAAGAAGTTAGAGAGGCGTCATTAGTATGACGCTAAATACACTTGAACAACAGTTAAAATCAGATAAGAATAGAAGAATTGCGTTCATTTTGATCCTATTGTTGATGTTCTTCCCTGGTTCAGCTGCACACGCTGCTGAAAGTAAGTGGTACGAAAAGCCGTTTGCTTTCATGTTTTCAAAACTATTTGAATGGATATTAGAGCCATTCATAGGACTACATGAACCCGCTTATTATATTTTCTATCAAGGAGCAGGGAAGATATGGGGATTGTATACACAGGAGCAGTATAACAGTGCTATATATAATGGATTTAACATGATGCTGTTTGTTGTTGGTTTCTTACTCTGTGGTGCTATTGTCATGATGGGGATTCAACATGGATATGCCAAATTTTCCTCAAGTATGAAATCCGATATAACAGATAATTTTTTGAAGGTTATTTTGGGAATTGTTTTACTTTTTCAGTTCTTCCCGCTTGTTAATTCATTTTTTACATTAAATCACTATTTTGTACAAATGTTCGAAACGGGTATTACTGATCCAGTTAGTCTAAGAGATTTAGGAGCTACTGTTTTGACTAGTCAAGATGGAAAAACAGCTGGTGAAAAGATTGAGTTTACTGACCTATCTTCTGGAGAAGGTGACAACTGGATAAAGGATGCTATCGTTTCCTTTTTCTCTCTAGGAGTTTCAATTTGGTTTAAAGCTTATTATATTCAACGCTTAATTATGATTAGCGGGTTAATACTTCTAGCACCTGTATGGATATCAACTATATTTTTTCCTAAGCTACAAGGTATTACAAGCTATGCTATGAAGGAGCTATGGGCACAAACAATTGCTCAAACAATTCATGCAGCAATATTTTGGTTGTATTTCTGGTTGTTTGATAGCAACACAGATTGGTTGACATATATTATTGCTTTATCTATCTTTATCCCAGTTTCAGAGTCGCTACGTTTTGCAATGGGGGCTACTTCTGAGAGTGGTGGAAAGTTAGCCATGATTGGTACTGCTGCCGGCTTTGGTTCTCTTATGCATGGAGCTAAAGCGGTAGGTGACATAAAGAATGGAGTTAAAAATGGTTATGCAGAGAGTAAAGGGTTATTTGAAGGATCTTCAGGGAAAGGAGGACAAAGCAGTAAAGGAAACGCTGGAATGTCTATGATGGCCATGAACAACGGAAAATCTGGAGGTGCAATGAATTCCTTAAACCCTATGATGGGAATGAATGAGGAGCGTCAATATGGAGGTGCTGTTCAAAACGTTAGTTCAAATCCTAGTAAATTCACTCAACGTATGAGAACGGTTGGGCATGTTGCAGGTGGGGTTGGATCAGCTATAGGGCGAATGGGAGGAAATGCAACTGGATTAGGTGTAAGTCCTTTTGGTCAACACATTATGGCTGAAGCGGGTGCCAATATGGGACAAAGTGCTGGATATGGTTCTGGAGTCGTTGGTTTTGGTGTCGGTAAAGGAATGACTGACAAAGCAAAGAACTTTGGTCAATCATTAAAAGGTAATTTTGAGGAAAATCCATTAATGACTCGTGAGCAATCTCGTGAGCAAAATATAAACCCATTGCAACAAGCTGGGCGTAATGTTGGAACTGTTGCAAGTAACCTTGGGAGAGCAACAGGTGATGCAATGGTTTCTCCCCAGTTTAGAAACAACCCACAGGCTCGTAGAGAAACTTTACAGCGTGCAGGTGGTGTCATGGGTGAAGCTCTTTATGGTCGAGGTATTGGCTATCAAATGGGGGCAGATGCTGCCACAAGTGTAATGGGTAAAGGTGTAGCAAATCCGCAACTTGGTAGACTTGATCAAGGCGCAGACTACTCAGTTGTTACAGAAAGGGATAGAAGTTATTTAGCTGAGAAAGGTCCAAACAATACTCTTACACCTATATCTAATTACGGTCCGGGAGATCCGAGTCTACCTAAAGATGCTAAGGTTATGCAGGATCATAAGATTACAACTAGTGATACGGGTGTTATAAGTATAAATCCTACTTCTGAAAAGTATGCTACACAACAAGTGCAAAGTCCTAATAATGGAAAAATGGACGTTCAAACATTTAAGGTTGATAATTCAGTGAAAACTCCACATGTTAGCACGTTTATCGACAGTAATACGTCAGAGGTAAATTCAAATGAACCACCAATTAGAACTAATTTGATTCCTAAAATAGATGAGCAACCTTTGCCTAATATGAATCAACAGGGTTCAATGCCAAATAAGAGTGAGAAAGTACCACCAACTCAACCGATAGTACCTAACAATAACCAAATTAATAAAGGGGATAACTCAACATTAATTCCTAACAAACCAATAGTTCCACCTACAAATAACAATAATTTCCCTCCTAAGAAAGATTGAGGTTATATAGATGGGGAATGCTTTGGAAAAAACGAAAGAAAATGCTAAGCAGTATGCCAAACAATATGCTAAACGAAAAGTTAAACAGTTAGTAAAGAAAGTAATTAGGAAAGTACTTTTAAAAGTTTTAAAGAAATTAGCTTTATATATAGGTAAACTTTTATTAAAGGCTTTCCTTAGTCTTGTAGCACTAATAGGAATACCAGGTACTATAGTATTTTTAGTTATTACTATTATCGGTGGTGCAATTTTAATAGTTGCTCCTAGTCTTGAATGGTTCGGTGATGATTCACCTATCACACCGGAAGAAGCAAAGAAACAGATTAATCAACTAATTCTAGATTCTAGTGAGTTAGAGCAATATAGACCTCCCTTTAAATTAGTTACTGCCATAGATGCAGTTAGAATATTAAAGGAAGATAAACAGCCTTGGGAAATTGATCCTGAACCAATTGTTAACGGGCTTGCACCAGATTTTGAATATGAAACCCATGAAGATACTTATGAGATAAAAAAGGTGATAGAAACCGAAGTAACCACCTACACTTATCCCAATATGGGAACCGAAGGATGTCAAACTAGGGAGGAAATTTCAAGTGCATTTTGTTCTGAAAGAGAGGAACATAAACATATTGAAACCGAAACAGTTATTGAAAAAGAAACTGTAAAGAGGGAATTTTTAAAATCCGCTCATGCTTGGAATACTCTTGATACTTTTTATTATAAAGAAGTTGATGTTAATGGAGAATTCTCAAAGCAAAGTGAGAACAAAGAAGGAAATACAAAAACGACTACTTATAAGCGGCTGGTTAAGGAGTGGCAACTCGATACTGTCAATAATATAAAGAATTACGAGAAGTTTGACAGTACAATTACGTCACTACAATTTAAAGATGATGATATCAATTTATTGGTAGCCTCTCTTATAGAAAATGGTATTCATATGGATAGATATACCGGATCTTATTTCGATGTCTTTATAGAAAATGGAATGGGTATGATGGTTCCACAAGAATATATGGAAATATATATAGCTGCTAATAAAAAATATGGAGTTGACTGGAATTATCTAGCGGCACATCATTTTATTGAAACTCGATTCTCAACTATGGACCCAATGATATCATACGTGGGAGCTGAAGGGCATATGCAGGTGCGACCATAAGGTCATATAAGAAATTTCCTCTAGCAAGGAGTAGGCAAGACTACAACGCCTATCACTACCAAACTTATCCGTGAGGGAAACCAAAATCGGGGAGTGTAGCATGTTTGGAAAGCTATAAGTTATCGAATCATCGCGATACGACTGAGTAGCGAAGTGAAAAGAGGTAAACGAGGATAAAAGCTAAACTGCCTTAATGACAGTCCGAGGGGATTATTGACCCACCTATGACGGAAGATGGTTATGTACGTCATATAACGAAACGAATGAGTTAATTGTAGGCTCATTACGAAATACACACTGATGAATTGCATGTCAGCTGTGCGTAGTCTATCGTTGACCAACTACAATCAGTAGTAAAGGGCGAACGTCATATCCGACATTACATCGTGCTTGTTCTTATATGTACTAAATGGTGATTACCTACGTCAGAATGCTTTAATAAAAAGCTATGATAAATAGTATCTGAATATCTGATATGGTAACGGAGTTCTCGTAGTAGTCCGAGGTGGGGAAAGCCCATCACATGGCGAAGGAGAACAGCTTATCAAGTCTAACTAAAATTGGAAAGGAGCGTGAGGCTCTATGAGAAGTCCAAACACTGTGTTAGACAGTCTAGCAAAACAATCAACACGCGAAAACTACAAATTTGAACGAATCTATCGAAATTTGTATAATGTGGAATTCTATTTAATGGCTTACACTAAGATCTATGCGAAAGAAGGCAATATGACACAAGGTGTCGATAGACAAACCATTGATGGGATGAGTCTAGAACGTATAGAACGATTAATTGAAAGTATGAAAGATTGTAGTTATCAACCTAAACCGTCCAAAAGGGTATACATTCCAAAAAAGAAAACTGGTAAAAGACCATTAGGCATACCATCTTTCGAAGATAAACTCGTACAAGAAGTAGTAAGGTTGTTAGTCGAAGCGATATATGAAAAAACATTTTCTCCACATTCTCATGGGTTTCGACCAGAAAAAAGCTGTCATACAGCACTCATGCAAGTAAAAGACAGATTTTCCGGAGCAAAATGGTTTATCGAAGGAGATATTAAAGGTTTCTTTGATAATATTGATCATCACAAGTTAATAGCACTACTTAAAAGAAGAATTGAAGATGAGAAATTCATCAATCTGATTTGGAAGTTTCTGAAGGCTGGCTATCTAGAAGACTGGCACTATCACAAAACGTACAGTGGTACTCCGCAAGGGGGTATTATCAGTCCAATCCTATCAAATATTTATTTACATGAACTTGATGAATTTATCATGTCTTACAAGGAGAACTTTGATAAAGGAAAAGGAAGAAGACAAGAGTATCGTACACGTGAAGCCAGACTCTACCGTGCGAATGCTAGGTATAAAGAGAAATGGTCTGAAATGGATGAAATAGAAAAAGAAGAAGCACGTCAACACTTGGACGAGTTGAAAAATCACATGATGGAATTACCCTATAAAGACCCTATGGACGAAAACTACAAACGAATACAATACGTGCGATACGCCGATGATTTCATTATTGGGGTTATTGGTAGTAAAAAAGATTGTCAGCAAATAAAACATGACATCAGTAATTTTCTCAATCAAGAAATGAAAATTGAATTGTCTCAAGAAAAAACTCTCATTACTCATTCTAGTAAAAGAGCAAGATTTCTTGGATATGACATCAAAATTAGTCATGATAATAAAACGACAAAATACACGGCTAGTGGACATAAACAAAGAACAAGAACAATGAGCTGTGAACTATTACTACCTCATGAAGTTTGGCGTAATAAATTAATCGAATATAAAGCGTTAAAAATAGATAAAAAAACAAACAAATGGGAGTCTACACATCGAGCACATCTTTTACAAAATGATGACCTTGAAATATTGACCATCTATAATGCTGAAATAAGGGGTTTGTATAACTATTACAAACTAGCGAATAACGTATATAAGCTAGATGGATTCAAATTCATCATGGAATACAGCATGTACAAAACTTTCGCTAATAAATACAAATCAAGTGTAAGAAAAATTCATAGAAAATACAGTATAAACGGAGACTTTTCGGTAAGGTATGATACTGCCAACGGCAGTAAAATTGCTTATTTCTATAAAGATGGATTCAAAAAACAATTACTCCCATCTTCATACTCTGATGTTGATGTGATTTCTAAAACAAGGAAAATTATTTATAACCGAACAGGTTTAATCGAAAGATTACTTGCAGGTCAATGCGAATGGTGTTACTCAAAAAATGTAGAACTAGAAATCCATCACATTAAGAAACTAAAAAACCTTGATGGCAAAAAAAGATGGGAAAAGCGTATGATTGAACGAAACCGTAAGACGATTGCGCTCTGTAAGAAGTGTCATCTCGATTTACACAACGGTAAGTTAGATTGATAGGTGGAGAGCCGTATACGCCGAGAGGTGTACGTACGGTTCGGGGAGGAGTTCTTGGAAACCTAGTATAGAAATATGCCAAGGCGCTGGGTTCTTACTCTACTTCATGCCTTGTACCTGGGTTGGTTGGCAAGATCCTACATGTAGCGGAAATGGTAAAGGTAATATATCAGAAAGTAATAAAAAGAGCATTTCATATATTAGTAGAATGGGAGGATATGGAACAGACGGGAATAATGATGGTGAGGCAGATATGTGGAACATATGGGATGCAGTTTTTTCATCCGCACACCTTTTAAAGGATAATGGTTTTTTAGAAGATAAACGTAAAGCGATTTATAGCTATAACCATTCGAATGCCTATGTTGATGAGGTTGTACACTATGCAGAATTATTTGCTTCAAATACTGGTGGTACTCCAGAAGTAACCAAAGGAAAATTTATGCGACCTTCTTTAGGGCCCATCACAAGTCCGTTTGGTCCTCGTTGGGGGAAATTACATGCTGGTATTGATATTGGTTCAAATGCTTCAACAGACCCTATTGTAGCCTCTGCGGATGGCGTTGTAGTTAGGTCCTATACATCTTCAAGTTATGGAGAATGTATTATGATAAAACATAATATCGAAGGTGAAACTTATACTACGGTTTATGCTCATATGGTTACTGGTAGTAGAAGGGTTCAGACGGGACAAACAGTTCAAAAAGGGCAAGTGATTGGAATAAAAGGAACAACAGGTAGCTCTACAGGTGTACACCTTCATTTTGAAATTCGTAAAGGGGATTGGTCAACAAATAAATCAAACGCTATTGATCCAATAGGATCAGGGCTCCTGCAATTAGATTAGTAGGTGATGAAGTATTAAGAGATTTATATTATTCTTTACTGGATATATAGTTTTAATGGTTATTGGTGCTGGAGTCTATTTATTATTTTTTAAAACTAACTCGGCTGATATTGCACAAGGGAAAGAATTAATGAATGTACTAGACGAGAGTTTAGTACATTCTTCAGATGATGAACATAATCATAGCCATGATCATAATGAGGCTGGTTATGACTATGATGTTGAAATTATAGAAGAATTTCAATCTGTTGGTAATACGATTGACTTTATGGCGGCTACATTGATAGAAGAAGAGAGGGAGTATTTTTCTTCACTTTTTTTACCTGAGAACCTTTCTAAATCAATGTTTGAGTATAGTGACGATCCTTCAAGTGAGGATGTCATTCTTCAAATGATAAGAGAAATTAATAGAGAAGGAAAATTAATTGAAGTGAATTGGGAATCTCATATGGCAGAAGGTAAATCCTTTTCAAGGGATGATCAAGATATAAATCTTCAGCTTATTTACAATGATAATAAGATATCAACTGCAAAAATAGATTTGCAATTGGTGGGAACAGAACATTTTAATAGCGAAAGAATATACTATATAAATAATAGTCCTAAAAACTTTGTTGACCAGGTAAAAGAGAACCTAAAAGGTCTATGAAAAAGTAAATAAAAGCCAAAAAAGCGACTCCGAAGAGCCGCTTTTTTGTTACACATTTTAAGAGGATGAAAAAACATCCCTTTAAAAATTTTAGGATACATTAATAATAGCATTTATATTCATATTTATCAATTGCTATTTTAGCTTTCAAACTTCTCTATTCTTGGATGATATTTCTAGTTTAGTTTATGTCCAAATTTAGGTAAAATATTTGCATTCACACTTTTGCTTTTGAAGGAACAGGAGTAGTAGTACTCTGTTCTTTTCCCGTGGCTCCTTGCTTTTTAATCTTGTCAAAGAGTGAATTTTTTTCAAAAAGCACTTTGTCACCTCCAATAATAGCTGTGTAATTAAATATAGGATAAAAACTGAACTCGCAAATACAGTAAATCCCTTAATTGCGTTAATATAAGACACTGCCTTTTTATGAGATGAAAGTCTCACGTACGGTATGAACAAGAGGAAAAGGGAGCGATAACTATCTAACACAACCGGTTGGAAGGGGGAGTGCTTTTGTGCCTAACTAATGGAGTATGAATAATCTAGTACTATACGGATGGAAAACATTGAATTGTTATTAATCTAATACTATCTATCTGTATTTTTTCTTTAAGTAACTCCGTTAATAAGAGTATAATAGAGGAGCATTAGAATTATATACTTGAAGTAGGAGAGGTCTGATTGAGAACAAATAAATACAAAGCGAAACTAAGTGGTTTCAAAGCAACTCCAAGTGCAAATATACCTAAAATGCATGAAGATCTAGAGTTAATTAAAGACAGTAATGAACTACTATCAGATTTATTTAATGTAATACTGAAACAAAACCAATATTATGGTATTCGTTGGTTAATGGGACTGGAAAGATATGTTTTAGACCAATCAAAAAAAATTCCTCGTATCTTTAGGAAAAATCTATCTAGAGGCCATATAGTGGAAGTTGAGTTATTTGGGCATTTTAACAAAGAACTAACATTTTTACATCCTGCAGTAGTATTGTTTGATAATAATAAAGGGCAACTTCTTGTAGCACCTATTACTTCGGGAAAACACGGAGATAGTGATCCTCTTCATATTGATGTTGATTCAAGTGATGGACTTCATCATGAAAGTGGAATTTGTTTAGAGGCTATTCGTGGGGTAGACAAAAATAGGGTTTTATATCAACATTCAAAAGATGGAAAAAATGCAAAAGTTAGATCAGAAGTATTGGATAGGATTGATTTAGCAGTTATGGAGCATTTCATGCCTAATATGTTTAAAAAATTTAAAGATGCAGAAATTAAATTAATTGAGGAACAACAAAAAAATAAAGAATTAATGGATGAAATTGAAACATTGAAAGAGCAATTGAAACAAAGTGCATACCAGACAGCGGCTGCTACTCTAGAGGAATAAAATATTGCAATATGATGGAATATGTAGTAAAGTATCAGTATATAATATAGTATGTTGTGCCTTAGCGCACCGCGTAACCGAGCGCATTCAATGTTTGGGAACATTGAGTCCTAGCACTCCGCGCAATTGAGCGCACCGTTCCCACGAACCCTCCTCATCTTTACATGGGGAGGGTTTTTTCGTACTTATAATCATATAACATGGGGGGAACTGTTAGAGTGGAAGGTAAGTGGAATTCTAGAGAAGATATATTTAGTTATCTTGAAGAATATTCTCAAAGTACCAAAGAGCAAATTGATAATTATAAAATGAAAAATACTCTCTTAAAGTCATATGTGTTTGAAACATTTAATGAAAGCCTTTTTGAGTCTGTACCTATTTCGAAAGAAATTTTAAATATTCAGAATTTATTTGGTGACCAAAAACATTTTCTTAAACAAATAGATGAGGAACTATATACTTTAAATGAAAATAATAAATTAGTAGGGTTTATCGAGCAGATAAATCCACGATTTTGTACATTATATACGACTGAATCTTCTAAGTATTCAGACCAACTAGCCCAATCTTATGTAAAGAAGTCAACAACCTTAGACTCTTTATGGATTTCTGGTAAAATGTATGACAACTTTTTAAGGGAAATTACTTTATACCATCCCCCAGAACGTTTTACAAAAATGAAATTCGAGTTTAATTCAATGTTTGAAATAGATCACCTAAATAAAGAAAAGATTATAGAACATAAAGCTTCGTCGGTATCATTAGTGGAAGAGTTAGGTGGTATAGTACATAAACTAAATGGAGTGAGACAGTACATCTCTTCTTTTCACTCAGTTGGAAGTTTACGCTTTCCAAGTCATGTTGGAAAAGGTGGTCATGATGTATATCAAAATGGTAAGTTTACAAATCGCTCCGATAGCTTTTCTGATCATCGTATGCAACTGAAACAAATAGTCTCAGTATATCAAGATATGACAGAGCGTTTGGAGAAAAAGGCGTGGATAGAGGTAGAGGAAATAAAGAGTAAGAATAATCTAATAGATAATTCTTTTAAGGCAAGTCCCGTTACAATTAGGTTTAGTAAGCCTTTAAATAATTATGTATTTAATAATTTTGTGGAATACACTTTTCCGAAAGGAAGAGAACCATTTAAAATTTATGGTGAAATAAAAAGGGTGAGTGAAGAAAGGGTGCACATTTACGGGGTAGATCTTCACTTATGGCAAAATGTTGTTCTAGATTTAAGTAAGGAAGAATTTATTCTATTTCTTCCAAAAGGTACATGCGGGAATACAATTCACCGCTTAGTAACTAATATTCAGAAATTCTTAGATCCACAGATTGATGTATATATTGGTAACTCTCCGTATGAAGGAATATTAAATCAAGTAATAGGTGGCAAAGATTTATGAAAACAGAATTGACTCCATTATTTCAACTAAATTTGCTAATACATTTAAGTTTACCATACCCGGAAGGTTCTAGCTTAAACCCATATTTTAATAGGCAAGGTTATTCTTTAAAACAAATAGAAAAGACTATACCACTTGACCTGGGGAGTATAAAAAAGTTAAAAGGAATATGTGAACCTAAAAGAGCAGTGACACCAGAAGTAGTCTTATATAAGGACAGTGATAAAGAATATTTATTAATTGAATGCAAAGTCCAAGACTTTGATGTTGATTGGACACATCATGGAACAAGGCAGGCTGCTGGATACCTGAGTTTACCATTGGATCATTTAAAAAATTTTTTTGGATTAGAAAGTAAAGCGAAAATAAATACAAAAGTTATTTATGGTGTTAATCAACAAAAAGAACAACATATGTTTGAAACTCTGCAATCTATTAGTGAAACAGTTAAAGATACGTTGGGACATGCTATGAAGCATGATACTTTTGGAATTGAAATTAAACCAGATGGTTTATACTTATCAGTGCGAAATGGAGAGGAGTTAGAGAGTCATAGGGTTATAAATGAAAAAACTTTATTAAACAATGCTCTGATTTATATTATTCCAGTAGATATTAATGGTCAATTAGAGAAAGAAAATGGAGAAATTCTACAAACGCAGGTTCGAAATTCTATAAGAAGTGTTATAGGTAAAAATATCGGACCACAACCTTTTTCTTTTAATAGTACAAGTATTTGTGAAAAAATTAATCCTGTTTGGGGACAATTACCGGTCCCATTTAAGAAGAAAATGAGGCGGTGGGTTCATAATTATATAAAAGAAATTATCGAACAAATTGTACAAATGGGTATAAATGTAACTGTACATGAACAGAATTATTCGTTCACTTCAGTTGAAGAGAAAAAAATTAAAAATGTAAGAAGATACCTACTTTCAGATAGATTCCTTGAAACCGGACAAAATATTTTTGAGAATTTTGAGCAACTGACGATCGATGAATTTTTAGATGTTGTTTAAAATGGTTATAGGTAAGAAAATCATACTAAAATAGGATATTAAATAAAGACTTCCGTAAATCTGAAGATATCCTAGAAAAGTAGACAAAGGATTCAGAAATAAGACCTGTTTTTTCCACAATGATTTGACAACGGTCATTCATCTCTTGACTGACCGTTGCAATTGGACAAGCTATTGAGATAGGTTGAACAGACCAATCCGCTCGCATGTAGTATCATCATTGACGCAACGTTTAGGTATAAGCATGAAGGGGAATTTTCGATTGTGACCGAGAAGTTAAAGAAGCTAGCATTTTCTAACTCTTAAATAAACTTCGTGTAACACAACTAAACCTAAGTATAAATAACGTCTTAAACCATTGAAATTACTGGGATTTAGACGGTTTTTTCAGGAAAGAGAGATAAGTGTTATTAACACATCAAGTGGGATGAAACTCTAGGATTCAATCCAAGTCTCTTTTTTCATCAATCGGCCATGTTGTGGAAACTCTTATAAGTACACAATTGACTAAATACTGCGCAATAAATATCTTCATTTTTAGGTGATTTTGTTAGAGCAAGTGGAGATTCCTCGAAGATTATAAGAAAACCCAATCTTCCTTGTAAAGAAAATTGGGTTCTCTTTTATTTATAAACAAAGGATTAATTATGACCAACTATTGGGTGTGGTGCATATGGTTCTTCTAAGTATGTCATTTCTTCAGGAGTTAGCTTAACTGATAAAGAACCTACAGCACCATCGAGATGAGAGATTTTCGTTGCACCTATAATGGGCGCAGTTACTGGTTCTTTCTGTAGTAGCCAAGCCAGTGCGATATGAGTTCGTGGAACTCCATGTTTTTCTGCCAATTCAGCAACTCTCTCTACAACATATCGATCTGCTTCAGCAGTCGCATCATATTTAGATTTTAATATGAAGTCTGTTTCGGAGCGTTGAGTTGATTCCAACCAATCACGGGTTAATCTTCCTGATGCAAGCGGACTATATGGAGTCACCCCAATTTTTTCTTCTTTACAAAGAGGAAGCATTTCCCTTTCTTCTTCACGGTATATGAGATTGTAATGATTCTGCATCGAAACAAAGCGAGTCCAGCCATTTTTTTCAGCTACATGTAATGCCTTTTGGAATTGCCATGCGTACATGGCTGATGCACCGATATATCTTGCCTTTCCAGCTTTCACCACATCATGTAATGCTTCCATCGTTTCTTCGATAGGGGTATTGTAATCCCAACGATGGATAATATAAAGATCTACATAATCGGTTCCCAGTCTCTTCAGGCTCTTATCAATTTCACTCATGATTGCCTTTCGGGATAATCCTGCGCCATTTGGACCTTCATGCATTCGGCCATGTAGCTTTGTTGCGATTACAACTTCATCACGATTGGCGTAATCCTTTAGAGCTCGTCCAAGAAATTCCTCACTGGTTCCCATTGAATATACATTTGCCGTATCAAAGAAATTGATCCCAAGATCAAGTGCTTTTTTAATAATAGAGCGACTTTGCTCTTCATTAAGTACCCATTTATGAATCCATTTTTCTGCTTCACCAAAACTCATACAGCCAAGACAAAATCTAGATACATCCAATCCTGTATTACCTAGTTTCACATATTCCACTTCTTTAATCCTCACTTTCATTTATTAACACATATCTATTTTTAGTTAGGATATTGCACTTCTAATTATGTCACAAATCAGGAACTAAACCTAAACCCATTACTATCAGGTTTTTGCCTAATCCTATCAAATCACTTCCTCACTCAACCAATATCAAGTAAAATGAAACAATCTAAGATGAACGAAGAAGGAGATAAGATATGTCTGAGAAAATTGATAAGCAGAATGAACTACGAAAACTTATTGAGCGTTACACATGGCAGGATGGTGTTCATCAAACCTCTATTTCATCTTTATTTCTCATCCGTGAATCTATTATTACCGAACCCATCTCTAGGGTTAATGAGCCCTCTTTTTGCATTATCGTACAAGGAGAAAAAGAGGTATGGTTAGGAGAGGAATATTTTAGGTATGGTCCTTGGGATTACATTGTTTATATTAAAAGTCAATATATTTATTAAATATTAATATATATAAAGTTTATTTATATGATGTTATACATTTTATGGGGGGATGAAAAATTGCTTAGGGACAGAGGAAATATCAAGTGGGTTTCAATGATGCTCCCTGAACATGTAAAACTCTTACGAGATTGGGAGAAAGAAGATGAGTTTCAAAAAATGCCAGAACTTGATGAACAACAATTTGAAGAAATGAATAAAGTTATCTGCGAGTCAATGGCTCTTGGTTCACCGATTTCGATGCTGTTTTTTGATAATAAGCAATATAAAACAATTATCGGAAATATTCACTATGTAGATGAGCAAAATCAAAAAATTAGAGTGGTATCTAGAGAAGGGAAGGCTTTTCAAATTTCCTTCAACTCTATAATTAATGTTGACCTTAACAAGACGTAAAGCCAGTATGTTTCGCTGGCTTTTGTGTTTTAGTTGGACTTAATTCATTATGAATCGCGGTGTGGATTACGAAAGGTATAAATATGCCTACTATTTCCTAAGAGATGTTTAAGATCAATGAAAGCAATTAGATAAAATTACATAGGAACAAAGGGGACGAAAATCCTCTGTCCCCTTTGCTTTGTTTGAAAGTGAACTATTAATCATTACAAACTATTTTATTGGATAGAATTGCTGTTGGATGTCTTTTATATTTCCAGTATTCATGTATTGGAGTTCTTTTATGAATCTTGAATTCTTACTGTCGTAACTAAAAGAAGCTATTTCCCTAAACTTACCATCAAAAAAAACAACTATCTTAGTTTTATGCAGCTCTGTCTCGAACCACATTTCTCTGATATTCTTGATTTTTTTATTTGAATTTATTAACGTGTAGGTCTCTTTTTGATCTTTAACCATTAATCTATAATTAACTTCATCGGGGGTAAAGGCTGACTGTTCTTCGTCATTATTTGAACTTGACCCTATATATACTGATATTACTTCATTTGTTCCATTACCATCTAAATCCTGTTCTATTTCTGATAATTGTGTATAAATACCAAGCTTTTTTGGATCAACAGCAGAACTTTCGATATATTCTTTTTGGTTTTCCTTTTGTATATTATCGTCACAACCAATTAGTAAAACAAATAAGGTTAATAGGTATAACGTCTTATTCAAACTAATCACCCCTTGTCCAAATAACTATGCAAAATTGTTGAAGATCAGACTTACTTTTATGATGTCTTTTAGAAAAAATAAATTAAATGAAATATTGATTGATAATAATTACGGTAGATAATTAAGGCAATAATTGTAAATAATAACATTAATTAAGGAAGTGATTATTTATTAAGATTATAAAAATATCCCTAATATGTTTTGTTTTAACCACATTTTTTCCATTTGTAGCTAAAGCTAGCAATACAACAAGTGAAGAGTTTCAGAAATTGTTTTTTGATATTGGCTACAAAGAAGTTTATAAAGCACTACAAGAAAGTAATAATCATTTTAAACGTGAAATTGCATTACCATTACAAATACCTCCTATTGAATTTACGCATGTTTTTGGAAGGTTTAATGATTCAGAAGGTGTTGTAAATGATGGATTTGAAATTGAGTATCACCATAAAGATAAACCAAAAAATAACTATGTAATTCGGGTTAAACCAGTTAAATTTGGTCTTAAAATTATTGAGAAAAATATAGACCAAACATTTAAACTTAAAGATGGAAGTAGGGCTATTTATAGCTCGAAAATTGCAGGGGTTAATCTTCTTATATTCGAGAAAGATGATTTTCAATATATTTTAAGCATTAATAAAAAGGTATCCAATCAAGTACCCACAGAAGTTTTAGTGGAGATAGCAAACTCAGTTAGTTACTAATCCCTAAACAAAAAAAGCATCGTGGATGCGATGCTTTTACTAAGCTTTCATTAATAAAAGAGGTTTATGCTTCTAATGTTAGGTTGGACGTAAAAGGGATAGATAAATGATAATTATGGGTAGAGCAACTTATTATAAATTGTGTGGAATTAAATTAGTTTAATTGATGGGAATAACTTTACCATCTTTATTCGTTACATATATCTTATATGAGTCAATTTTAGATATTGATTCTAGTTCCTTAGAATTTAAAACCTTCTCAACTTTATCTTGAATTTCTCTTGCTATATTTTGAGTTTCTGCATTGATACTGTCTAAAGATGTTTGTATAGTTAGAGAACTTTGATAATCAGTTTCTATATCTCCAATCCCTTCATAACTCTTTAACACCTCTATAACTTTGTCTGTTATGCTTGTTAATTCCTTCAAAGCTAATTGATTATCGACTTTATCACCTTTGTTTGTAACAGATTCTTTACTAGCAATAGTAACTAAAACATCAAAAGAAGGATCATCCTCTTCTAATATTGATTCTTCTTTTGCTAAGTTAATAATGTTCCTAATTCTTTTCTCGACTTCTTTTTCACTTAAGCTTTCGTCCATCGAATCAATTTGAATAAGCTGCTTAGGAAAAAGTTCAATAGTGTTTAATTTTAGATTCGAATCACTTAATTTCTCATTAATAAAGTCCTTTAATTTAAAAGTTCTTTTTCTAAACTCTTCATACTGTTGTTCATTCAATTCTTTACCTTTTAGAAAAATTACCTCATCTTTTTCGGCTTGCATTTTTAAAGAGACAACGGAAACAACTAATATAAAAGCTAAAAGAACACCAACAAAAATTATCTTTTTCAAATTAGACACCTCCTCTTATAAGGAATGTCCACTTTAATTAATTTATTACAGAAAAATTGTAATACACAAATTAGTAATCTACTTCTCTAATTAAATATTTTTCTTTCTGCAGTTAAAATAGGTTTAGTAAAAAGTCCTTCTAGGCAATCTTAGGAAGGGTTGTCATCCGTTTGATTTTTATAATTTTTATAATCCATAAATTGTTTTTGGATCCATTTTTGATTGTTTTTTATTACATATTCCTCTACAGATATTAGCCGGTTGATGAGCTCGGATTTAGAAAGACGAGAGTATCTTCTCTTAAGAGTTTCTAAATCTCTATTTAAAATCAATTTAGAATAGTCAAATTTATAAATCTTTTTGTTATTTCCCTTAGTTGAATTGTTTCGTTTTTTATATTCGGAACTATGGAGCTTATAATAATCATAAGATTCATGGTTAGTGCGAATTGTATTGACATGAACCCCTTTATTTTCAGAGTCTAACTCCTTACTAATTTTGGAGATTTTACTAAGCGTAATATCTTCATTTGACTTTAACAGATAATCAATACTTCGTTTTACTAAAATAAGTGTTCTTTCTTTTTTTTGTTTATATACTTTTTCTAACCATTTTTTATTATTAACTTTTATGCTTGAATTGGATCGGTGGGTCGTAATTTTCATCTTCTCTAAACCTCTCAATTAAGTCTATTTCTTGTAGCTCTCGATCACAATCTTTAATTACATTCATCATACGATTCACTTCTGGAGTTAATCCCATTCGTCTCCATTTTTCTGCACTTTTTATAGCCCAATCTTTCATCATAATAATTTCATTCTTTCTAGAAGGTTCAGGGATTTTTACTGATTTTCAGGGATTAATGAAAGAAAAGGGGTTAAGGTTTTCAAAGTCCTACGAGGTTACAAGGCCAATTATTAGTAAGGCACTCGAAGAAAATGAAAATATAAAGTTAATCTTGGATATTCACAGAGATTCTCAAAGAAAAGACCAGACAACCACAGATATTAATGGTGTCAGTACTTCGAAAATTAGCTTTATAGTTTCTGGGAGTAGTAATAAATTTGATGAAAATATGAGTATAGCACAGCAATTTCACAATAAATTAGAAGAGAAATATCCAGGAGTTTCATCAGGTGTCTTTATACAAGGTGAAGATACAAAAAATACTTATAACCAAGATCTCTTTGGCAATTCATTAATGGTTCAAATTGGTGGAGTCGATAACACCTTAGTTGAGGAATTCAACAGTACAAAGATATTATCAGAGGTTATAGAAGAGGTATTATTAGAACTACACTAAAATAAAAAAATGAGTTTGTCTCTAAAGACTAGGCATATTTCATGTTGAGATGTGCCTTTTTAATTTAGAAACAAAGAATGTATAAAAACATAAACTGAATAATTCAATAAGAAATGTAGCATGAGGTGGATATTTTATGTGAAGCGAGAGTTGATTAAGAGGTAGTTAATCATCTTCCACAAACAAAAGCGCCTTTAATGAATAAGGAAAGGCCTTTTGTAAGTTAAGGAATGATTGTTTAGAGTTGTTTGTAAAGTATTTTCAGTTCGTATTATTTTTTTCGTGACCCTTCAGTTAATTTATGAACATAAAGAACATAAAGTGGATAGTTATAGAAAATATTGGAGACTTTCTTCTATATAGAGTGAGGTGATTACATGAAATATACTTGTCCTTGTTGTGGATATAAAACGCTGGATGAAGAGCCAACAGATACATATGCAATTTGTAAAATATGCTTTTGGGAAGACGATGGTGTACAATTTCGAGATCCAGATTACCAGGGGGGAGCAAATGATGTTTCATTAAGGCAAGCACAAGAAAACTTTATTAAATTCGGTGCATGCTCAGAATTTTGTATAGATTCTGTTAGAAAACCAAACGAGAATGATATAAAAGACCCTAACTGGAAACCTTTATAGGAGTTATAAACACTCCAATGTTCGATCTTCCACAATAAAAGCGCGTTTATTGAAACGCGTCTTTTTTACGGAAAAAAAGATTGAGTTGAACGAGTGGCTTTGAAATAATTGGTATTGAGGAATAGGGCAGCATTTTCCGAAAAAATTATTTTTACTAAGTAATATTTTGGGAAGGAGTAAATCTGGTGATAAAGACATATTGGAAAACTTTTGCGGTTATTGCATTGTTAATTTACATATAAACAAATCACAGATGACACTTATGACGGGATGTCCATAATTCCAGAACACCACAAAGATATTCCTCTGTTTGAGGGATTGAAACCAACTGAACATCAATATGTGGTTAAAGGAAATAAATGGATTGATATTTATAATTTTTATTTAAAAGAGCTACCTGCCTTGGTGTGGAAAGTTGAATATGAGGATTCTGCTCTTAATGATGGCGATACTGAAAATGATTGGTCAGGGTTTTATTCCCGATGGATAAAAGAAGGATTTGACGGTGAGTTATGGATATCAGCAAACTACAATCAATTTGATGAACAAACAGAGGTCATCTTTGACAAAACACCTCTATATAATTCAACAACCTGGATTGAAGAAACTCCAAAAAATATCTGTATTTATCAGAATCAAAATGATGAAAAATGTCATGAAATAGAAGAAAAATCTAAGGTAGAGAAAATCGTAAGATTTATAAATGATGCAATTGAGTGGGATAAGGAAGTATTATCTAGTGAAAAAACAAGTGTCATAGAATTAGGAAATACAGAAATAAAGGTTTTTTATGAAGATGGCAAAGAAATATATTTTCAATCAGAAAAAGGTACAAAATTGATGAAACCAGACCCTGATTTCTTTAAACTTACAAATCTTTAATAATAATTGATTTATTCCATTAAAGGGCGCAAATGTGTAAAATATTTGCGTCTTTTTTAAGTAGACAGCCTTTTAGAATAAGGTTTTATACATAATTACATATTGATGGACATTCCTTATATAAGGGGGGATTACATTGAAGAGAGTATATTTTTGGCTGTTAGGTTTACTTTGTATATTCATTCTTACAGTTATGTTTGTAGATTTTTATTCCAAAGAACCTGAACAAGTTTACTCCGAGACAAACAAAGCATCTGAAACGTTGCGAAAGAGTATTTTAGAGGGGTTAAAAGATTACAAAGAAGTGACTGATGTTTTGCCAAACATTACTGAAACAATGGCTACTTTTACGATTTTTACAACATTAAAAGAAACTGATGAAGGCTCTGAGAGTAAAGCTGAAGAAATTAAAAATAAAGTGGATGATATAGTGTCTTCCAAAAATATTGAAGTTGCTTACGCAAATTACTTTATAACCGTAACTAATATAGAAGGAGAAAATCTGTTAGCAAGAAGTTTGGACACTTCGTTTGATAAACAAATTAAAGATTTTGGTAAAAAGCTTACGAATCAAGTCCCTGAAAACTATAGTAAGAAAAATGCCATAGAAAACGGTGATATTCTACCTGGATTTATTACTGAAACTCAGAGAAGAAGAATTAATGAGTTTATTAGTAATGTAAATAATAATAAATCAGATTTTATTCGATTCGTTCGGTTCCCTTCACCTAATAGCCCCATAATTACAGAGTTTCAATTTAATGGTGAACTTATTTACTATCGAGAGGATAGCACCAGAGTTAACAGAGACAACCGAATAGACCAAGATGAAGAGGTTATACAAGTCCAGGAGGAAAAAGTAAAAGAAGATTACTGTAAGAAACTAGTTAAGGATTCAATAATGTCATATATAACAGATTGTTATAAAAATGATGTGATTGAGTTTTGATGACTATATATTCTAATGGTTGAATCTTAACTAATTTATAAAACAATGTTAAAAAATATAGTGTAGGTGCTCATATAACTACCTCACTTTTTTTAGTTTTATATTTCTTTTTATGTCACTTCAAGGAAATAGTATAGGATTAATCTTCAGCAATCAAGAGCTAATCTTGAATAAGGATGTGGGCCCTTTATCATTTTATAGGTATAGGAGTACTTTAAAATAAACTAAAGAATAATGTGCGAAATATAATACTTATAAATGAAGTTTCTTATCCAAAACTGAATTAGATTGAGAAATCTATACATGGTAGGAGGAGAGAAAGCCCAAATGCAACTTTTATTGTTCTAATTTTTGCAGGATCATTAGCTATATGCTTAATAGGAAAAAAACTATTACAACATGGGCTGTAGAGTTTTATAAAATGAAAGCTAATAACGTCTTCATTCATTGGTAATATTGGAGTTGAGGCGTTTTTTATAAGAGCAGTGTTATTAACTCTTCTTCGAGGAAGAAACACTAGCTTCTACCTTACCTTCTTCCACAAAGTGACGCTTACCATAAATGGATAAAGTAAGTAGAATGTTACTTATAGCATATGTACAAATGATTAATAAATTGGTTTCTAGGATTTACAGGAATCTAATTAAAGAGTGTCGAATTTAGAGGAAAACTATTAAAGGGTGTATTATATTTGGAACAAGTTAAAATAAAAGTACCATACAAGGTTAAAAATGATGTTTTTGGATTTACATTTCTTCTCAACTTATTTGAGGAAACTAAAAAGTATAGTAGGAAACACATAATTTTAGAATTTAACAATACTCGTTGGTTTGAAGCTAATTTAGTAGCAGTATTAGGCGCTTGGATTGAGTTTCACAGGAAAAGCAATAAGATATCGTTTACTTTTGAAAACCTCAGTAAAAGAATTCGAAAAGTGTTTATGAAAAATGGATTTTATGAATTTTATAATTTGGGTTCTGAAAGAGATGATTACGGCAGCACAATTTCATATAGAATCTTTAATGTTGATGAAGAAGAGATATTTATAAAATATATACAAGAAAATGTTATACCAAAGATACAACTGGAGTTAGAAACTAAGGTAGCAAAAGGTTTTATAAGTAGTTTAACAGAAATTTTTGTTAATGTAGACCTACATGCTAAGAGCAACGAGGTAATTACCTGCGGACAATATTATTATAAAAATAAAAAGGTTTGTTTTACAATAGTTGATATTGGTCAAACAATAGGCAATAATGTTAAACGTAAACTTAAAAACCCCTTTATAAGTGATAGCGAATCAATTGATTGGGCTACAAAATGGGGGAACACCACTAAAGCCCAAGGTGAGCCTGGTGGAATTGGGCTACATATAATAGATGAATTCCTTGAAAAAAACGGGGGTACTTTTCAAATTATTTCGGGTAGTGGTTACTGGGAAAAGAAAAATAATTATGTTAATTTTGTTGAAATGGACTCTTACTTTCCAGGAACAATTGTTAACATACAATCTAGTTTAGAGAACACTTTTGAAGACATGTCGCTGCATATAGAGTTCTAGAGGAGGAAGACATAGATGCTAATCATAATTAAAAATATTATTGGAACTAATTTTGCGGTGTCACCAGAGAATGGGGATAAGGTTTATGAAAACATTAAAAGCAGATTAATTAATGATCTCGATACAGTAGTAAGTTTTGAAGGGTTAGAACAAATAACTACAGCTTTTCTTAATAATGCTATTGCCAAACTTTACAATGATTTTAATCCTGAAAAGTTAAATCAGTTTCTAAAAATTACTGACCTAGATACTTATGATTTATATTTATTGAAAAAAGTAATTGAAAGAGCCAAACTTAACATCGAAGAAAGAAATATCAAGGGGGAATTCGGAAGTGAGTAAAATAATAAAAATTTCAGAATATAACCCTAAAAGAGAAGATAGATTCTTCTTTGATGCTAATATATGGATGCACTTATTTTGTAGTGTGGGTAACTATTTCCAACGAGATATAAACTCATATAACTCTTTTTTTCAAAGAGTTCTTGAAGCTGGGTCAAATATATATGTTACATCAATGGTGATTTCTGAATTTTTCAATGCCTATTGTAGAGTGGAATATGAAATAACCAGGGGAAACAGGAGTTTTCATGAATTCCAATATAAAAGAGACTTTCGGAAAAGTGAAGAGTTTGAAGAATTAATAGGATTAATACATAGTATTTTAAAAAGGAAAATTCTTAAAAATACAAACAGGTTAAATGATGATTTTGAAAGTATAAATATTGATATGTTGTTTAGTGAATCAAAGGATTTCGATTTTAATGATCAATATTTTATTGATTTATGTAAGGAAAATTCTATTGCTATAGTTACACATGACAGAGATTTCTTTAAGGTTTCAAAAGATGTAACTATTTTAACTAATCATAAGCGTCCAATACACATTTAATTTTTCGATAACAAACAACAACTAATCTTTGGTGTTTTTCACTTCGTTACTTATCTTAAAATATTAACTAAGGACTTCGGGTAAGATACGAATGTTGATCAGTTAGTTG
This sequence comes from Metabacillus sp. YM-086, assembly GCF_048059995.1. Classification (NCBI taxonomy): domain Bacteria; kingdom Bacillati; phylum Bacillota; class Bacilli; order Caryophanales; family Bacillaceae; genus Metabacillus; species Metabacillus sp. YM-086. The sequence goes on from NZ_JBLUOI010000026.1 coordinate 38,173, forward strand.
AACATAGTAATTAATAATTTTAAAAACAGAAAGGGAGGACATGCTCCCTAAACTCTTCCGAGTTAAACTTCGTATAAAATACTAATTTTACGAATAGTTGAATATAGAAAACAAAACAAATGTTTGCTATAATAAAATTAAGTCAATTTATGAAAGTTTTTCCGAAATGAATTTGAAATATGTTAGAAAATTTAAGGTGATAAAATTGATCGGTTATATGAAGTTTGATGTAATGTTTTTTGATGATTTATTGCAAAAGTAGTTCTAAAACCACCTGGAAGTGACAGACCATACGTTATTAATTACATTGAAGGGTTTAATAAACAATTTCCCCCTAACCCTAAGGGATCCATAACTAAAGAAGAACTAGAAAGATGGCTAAAATGGCGTGTATTTCCCCCTACTAGGGCCAATACCGATGAATTATTAAATGTCCTCGGGTTGAAAATTTATAACCGTTGGGGAATCGTTCGTAAAACACATGGAGTAATGGCAGATGATGAAATATGGCTTCGTTTTAATGGTGAATCCTTAAAGCATCGAGATATTGTTCTTCGTAAATACCTTTACTATCCAGATGAGCAATAAGAATAATTTAAATTTATCAAAATTATGTTCATGTAAAGGATGATAATCAATGTTTGATGAAATCAATCGTAAAAAGGCCGCATTAGATACAGCACGGCCATTACCAAAATACACATTAAAAGGCCTCAGAGAAAAGATGTTGCTTGAATGGACTTATAATTCAAATGCAATTGAAGGTAATACACTCACTATTAATGAAACGAAAATAGTGTTAGAAGGAATAACTGTAGGTGGAAAAACTATGCGAGAACACCTAGAAGTTATAAACCATCGTGATGCTATTCAGTATGTTGAGGATATTGTACATAAAAGTGATCCCTTATCTGAATGGCAAATTAAAAATTTGCATCGGCTAGTACTTAAAGGAATTGATGATGAATATGCTGGGGTTTATCGTGATCAACAAGTATTCATATCGGGTGCACAACATACTCCTCCAGCACATTACTTGATTTCTGAAAAAATGATGCAAATGATGAATTGGTATCATGACGAAGGAGTTAAACTTCATCCAGTCGTACGTGGTGCAATGTTACACGCTATTTTTGTTGGTATTCATCCATTTATCGATGGAAATGGAAGAACATCACGCTTATTGTTAAATTTAGAGCTGATGAAGGATGGGTATCCACCAGTTGTTATAAAAGTAAAAAATCGATTAGCATATTATGAGGCACTTGATTTATCACATACAAAAGAGGATTATTCTGATTTTATCCAATTGGTTGCTGAAGAAGTAGAAGATTCTCTGGATTTATATTTAAGCGCAATTAGCAAAAACTGAAACACCGTAATGTGCCTTATATTAAATGACTTTATATTCCAATGATTAAATTAATTGTAACTATGTTCTAGAAAGTGAGTCAATCTTAAATGAAGAATGATGTAATTCTAAATAAAATCAACGTTATTGAACGTTGTGTTAAACGAGTCAAAGAAGAATATGACAATAATCCCGAAAATCTACAAAATATCACTAAGCAAGACTCTATCATCCTTAACTTGCAACGTGCGTGTGAAGCAAGTATTGATTTGGCGATGCATATTGTTATTGAAAAGAAAATTGGTTTGCCGCAAAATAGTCTAGATGCTTTTACATTATTAGAAACAGCCTATATTCTCCCCTCTTCAATCGTTCAAAAAATGAAGTTTTTAGTGGGTTTTAGAAATATTGCTGTTTACGATTTTCAAGAAACCAATTTATCTACCTTACAAAGATTAGTTGAAGATCATTTGATAGACTTTATGGAATATACAAGATCACTACTATTATATTAATTAACAATAAATTTATTATGTAAACAACTACTCGTAAAAATTGTATTTTACACGAAATTCTACATAATTTCCAATTAGAAAGGATGTCTTTATTGGCCAATACCAGACAACATCAAAAACACAAAGAAAAATATAAAGCATTATACTCTCAAATGCCAGAATATGTTAAGGATTATATATTTGCTATGGAGGACAACAAGCGGTCTCCCTCCACCCTATTAAATTATTTATTAGATTATCAAGATTTTTTTAAATGGTTAATACAGGAAGGAATCTCAGAAGCAGATCATTTAAACGACATTCATCATGATATTTTAGCTACCCTCCCCCTTGAGTTAGCGAAAGCATACTTTAGGAAGTTGGAAGAAGAAGAATATAATGTTTCTAAGCATGAAAAGAAAACTCGTTCAAAGTCTATCATTAACAGGAAGAAATCAGCTTTACGTTCTCTTTTTAAATACCTAACGACTCAATATGAGGGTAACGATGGTGAGCCACTATTTCATCGTAATGTTATGCAAAAAATACCTGTCATAAAAGAAAAAGAATCATTAAATTCCCGAAGTAATAAAATGGCAGATGCTATCTTTCAGGACGATTCTGATATTGATTTCCTATATTATGTTAAAAATGATTATGAGAAAGGGCTTTCTAATCGTCAACTATCCTATTTTTTAAGAGATAAAGAAAGAGATTACGCCATCCTCTCCCTTCTTCTAGGTAGCGGTATACGTGTAAACGAGATTGCTGAAATTAGAATTAGAGATCTTAACTTTGAAAAGAGTACAATATCTGTTATGAGAAAAGGTGATAAGAAAGATATTGTGACTGTCTTTGCAGAGGTTATGGAAGATATAGAGGCATATTTACATATAAGGAATAAGCGATATAAGGGTACTAATGCAGAGCATGAATACTTGTTTCTCTCAAAATATAATAAAGGTTTCTCCCCTGCTACAGTTAGAACAATTCAAGATCTAGTACGAAAATATACTAAAGCGTTTAATAAAGGAAAACGCAGCATGTCTCCTCATAAATTACGTCATACATATGCGACTAATCTAATGGACGAAACTAAGGACCTCTCCCTCGTTATGGAGCAGCTTGGACACACTTCTGAAACTACGGCATTATTATATGTTCATACCAGTCAAGAGAAAGCTCGTAAAGCCGCCGAAGCGTTATCTGAGCGTAGGAAACGTTTAAAAGACGCTGATAAGGATATTTTTTAAACTAGAAAGGGGATTGGTAATCCTTTCGAGATACAGATAATTAAGCTCTTCAATTGTCTTTATTATAAATTATATAGATAAGATAAGGCCTTTTTAAAATATGGTAATTTCATAAAATATAGTAGTTTCATTGATGGTGTATTTATTTTTTGAAACCAGATATATTATCGTAATTACCTTATTGTAAAAAAGCATTGACCTTTAAATTCAAGATAAGCTTATTCTATTGCGGAAGATTACTCTATTCTATTTTTGGGAAGTAAGCCATAACTTTTATAAATATGGTGTATTAAAAAACAACATAAAAGAAATATAAAACTAAAAACAAAAAAGTGAAAGATATTGAGTTTCCATCAATGGTTGAAGCAAATAACCAATTATTCGGAAATTTCATGTTAGACCTTTACCATAAAGATATAATGAACCATATTAAGAATTATTATGAAGATGAGAAAATCAATGGTTATTCCATGCCAGAAGGTAATAAACCTGTTTACATAAGGACTTCAACAAATCTAAAAGATGTAGAAGAGCAATTTAGTTATGTATTAAAAACAACAATACTTCCTACGGATAAAGATGGAACTATTCGTGGTAAAGTCACTTTATATCTTGCTGTTGAACCTTCACGAGTAAACGAAACTAATCTTCCTAAAGTACTTAAACAAATGAAATTAATAAAATATGAGCATGAAGAAGTCAAAAAATAATGACAAGAGCCAATCTTATATTTAGGTTGGCCCTTTTTAACACTAGGGATTTCTGGAATTATTTTATCAGATGAATACTCTATACAAAACTAGTTAACATAATGTCAACTATACGAAGTAAGTCAAAGAGCCAAACCCATTGATATCAAGGGTTTGGCTCTTTGGGGCAGTACCAGCGTTCGTGCAACCAGGGGCAAAGTAAATCTGAGAAATGATCGACAGAATTCCTTTGTCCGATGGTTGCTACTCGATTTTATTGTTATTTTGCATCTTACGATACAAAGTCATGCGAGAAATACCAGCCTTCTCGGCAGCATCAGTACGACTCAACCCTTGGTCCATAAGATACAAGGCATACTTAACCTTTTCCTCATCGGTTTTCGGTCTTCCAGGATATTTTCCTCGTTTCCTTGCAGCCAGAATCCCTTCTTTTGTCCGTTCAGAAGTTAAATCTCTCTCAAATTGAGCAATACCTGCAAAGATAGTAAACAACATTTTCCCATGTGCTGTTGTTGTATCAAGCCAGGATTCCTTTAAACTTTTTAAATGCGCTCCCTTTTGTGAGATGAGTTCTGTAATTTCAATAAGGTCTTTCGTAGAACGGGATAGACGAGTCAGATCCGTCACAACAACCGTATCGTTCATTCGCAAAAATTCCAACATACGATTCAACTCCGGTCGCTCTCGTTTTGTACCGGTTACTTTTTCAAAGAAAATGCGATCACACCCAAATTCTTCAAGTTGTTTCTTTTGGCGATCCAAATTTTGATCAAATGTAGAAACACGCATATAGCCAAACTTCATGTTCATCCTCTCCTCTATCAAATATTGTACCAAAATCCATTCGTGATAAATATTGTTACGAATAATATTGTTACATATTTTTGTTACGCTCATTAAACGAGTTAGCTAGACTAAAAGTTGATCATCACTACATGTAACAAAAATGTTCGTTTTTGTTACGTGTAGTACAAAAAAAGCTTATTATTAAAAGTAATAATGTTTATGATATTTATTTTATGTACTATTTGGGATTTATATAATAAATAGAAAAGATAAGACTGATTTCTCCAACACTAAGGTGAATTAGCCTTGTCTTTATATGTCCAGAGCAAAAACGTGAATTTAATACTTTAAGCAAATTTGAAATCTCTTAGCGTACAGAATATACGTCAATGTTATTTAATATTTGTTTTATTTAAGATAATCAATCAAAACATGCTGGTACTTTCCACTTTTAAGGTGCCTTTGTGGCAATTCTTCCGATTTTTCTATTGAAAGGTTAGTTAGTCCCTGGGTAGCAAAGTAATCTAATAGAGCTTCTCTAACATTTTCCCAAACTTGATCTCTAAGATTACCCTCGTCCACTTCTAAACGTACTGTTAATTTATCTGGTGCCGTTTGAATTAGTTGAAAACGCCTTACGCCTAGTATTTCCTCCACAATGGTTTTGAGAGCCAAGGGCAGAACATGAACGATTTGACCGTTGGAGCTAGAGAATTTGAAAATGTCATCCTTTCTCCCTTCGACTTGAACGACCGGGAATGGTCTCCCGCATTTGCATGGTTCTGGGGACATGATAACACGGTCAGTTAGTTCATAACGAATAAGAGGCTGTATTCTGTTGGCTAGATTTGTAATTAGAACCGAATGAGATTGCTTCCCTGGTGGCACAGGTTGGTAATATTCATCTACTGGTTCAAATATAATCCAATCTGTATTTACATGAAACTGACCTTCTTCACATTCGAAAGTCATGGCTGTTGCTTCTGTACCGCCGTAAAGATCTAGAACGCGAGCTTGGAAAACGGATCCTAGTTTCTCACGAACATTTGGATATAACTTTTCTCCCCCCAAAAGGATCGCTACAGGCTGAATATTTAACCGACCTGCTTTTTGTTCTTCTGCTAGAATTTCCATCGCTGTGGCATACCCTCCAATTAAAGCTGGTTGATACTCATTCAATTCTTTGACAAGCTTGGATAGGGGAGATTGGATAGAAAAAGCTCTTATTTTTCCGTTTGTCTGTTTTAAACGTAGGCGTTCAGCAGTGGAGAATGCTGTAAAATGCCCAGCTGTAGAGCATACCGCCGCATTTCGTCCGCCTTTGGCTGCCACTTTCAATATGTCACTCCATTTCAATTTTGTTGTTCCGCGAATCGCCATCAATGTTTTCATGATCGTATCTGAACCTTTATCCTGAATAAAGATTCCGGGTACCCCGGTTGACCCTGAAGTGGTCGATACCATATAGCGTCCTAAAAAAAGTTGTCCAACTAATGACATATCTGATACAAATTCTTTCACACTTTCGATGGTTACTTCTGGGTCAGTCACCCAATCATTAAAATTAGCCATGAGTTCTGATTTCGTGACTGGTGGGATTTGTTGTAAGCTTGTAATCTGTTCGGGCAACTCGCTGTATTTTTGTGCGTAATATGGAGCGTTTGATCGTGCAAAACTAATAAGTTCAGCTAAACGAGATTGTTGCCGAGAGGGAATGTCTTCTGGTTTACCTCGTTTAACCTTCCAGATATCCATAACTGCTTTTAAAGGTGAAATATTCTCCATGTATGTCATTCCCATCTCTCTGTTTTTAAAATTTTATTGTCAGAACTATTTACTTTTTACAATAAAATGGAAATTTGAAAATTACAGGTACTAAATATGAAAGAAGTCTGATAAAAAATCAAACAGCTTATGGCTTTAAAGCTTTATATGCCCTTAGTGTGCCCATGATAGTTGAAAATTGTCCAGTTTCTTCAATTAAAACAAATCCTGTTTCTTTTAATAGGTTAGGGATAATTCCTTTAACATGATTTGAAGTTGTTTCAAACCCATCTAAAAATTGAATAGGAAAAAATGCAACACGCATCAACCAATTTTGTGGCTTTTCAAAATCAATAATATGTAATTGGCCACCAGATTTGAGTGTCCGATAAACTTCTTCAAATGTTTTCTTTTTAATTTCTAGAGTTAAATGATGAATAAATAAACTTGTAAATATGTGATGAAATAGATTATTGGAAAAGGGAAGTTTATCAGAAAACCCTTCCTCAAAGGTAATATTATTAACTTGAGTTTCTTTAATTTTCTCCTTAGCAATTGATAATATTTTAGGATCAGCATCAACCCCAATTACTTGCACACCAGGTTGTGATTGCTGTATTAAAAGTGCCAGCGTACCTGTACCGCAAGCTAAAATCCATTATCGTTTCCTTTGGTTGGAGGTTTGCTTGCTTAACTAAATGCGTTTTAAACTTTTTTTCTTGCATTCCCCATTGAATTAACGGATCATAAAATCGAGTCATCCAATGATATTTTAGTGCAGGGATATAATCACCTTTCTTGTTTTTATCCATTAAACATGCATCCCTTCATTTATAATAACTTATGATGATTTTTGGATTACTTATAAACGACTTTTGTTAAGAGCTAATATAAAGTAACACGTGTATCTTACGATTTGTGACATAAAAGAATATGAAACGCTTCGCTTGTTTATTCAAGTAAATATTTGAATGTTGACATTAAAGCTTGCTCATTATAAGCTAGTCACATATTTTTAATGAGGTGGGAAAATTGTCATTAGTTGATAAAAATATAAAAGATACTCTAAAAGATGAATGTGAGATCTATTGTTATGACCCTATAAAAGTATCAAGGTTACAAGATTTGTTAAGTTCTAAAAGTACACTTCATCTATCAAAAAAATTTAAACTTCTTGCTGATGAGACACGATTAAAGATTATTCTTTCATTAGCTATAGAAGGGGAACTTTGTGTATGTGATGTGGCTAATATTATTCAGTCCTCTATAGCTACAGCTTCGTATCATTTGAGGTTTTTAAAACGCTCAGGTGTAGCTAACTATAGAAAGGAAGGTAAATTAGCATTTTACTATATCGATGATGAAATTTTTAAATCGATGGTTCTACTTTCTTTTCATCATAAGGAGAGTTGAATAAGAATAGAAATTCGGATATGTTTAAAATACATTTTCAAAAATACTTTCAATTTACATAAGTGGAGGGGATCTACAAGATTATTCCCCTCCAATAACATAGATAAAAATGAATTTAGATTTATCACATAAACTTTTAGTTAGCTTTAAAAGAATTTATTTCTTTATGCATAAGAGTGTAGACCAGCAATAATTAGATTAACGAAAATTAGGTTGAAAATAATAATTCCAAAACCTATTACTCCGAGCCATGCTGATTTTTCACCATGCCAACCTTTCGATAGGCGGAGGTGTAAATAAGCAGCATAAAATAACCATGTAATTAAGGCCCATACCTCCTTAGGATCCCATCCCCAGAAACGCGTCCACGCAATTTGAGCCCAGATCATCGCAAAAATAAGAGCACCCAAAGTGAATATTGGAAAACCTATTGCAACGGATCTATATCCGATTTCATCGACCAAATCAAGTTTGATATTTTTCGTTAATGGCTGAAGCGCTGCAGCAATTCTTTTTCTTAAAATCAGTCTTAGCACCCCGTATAAAAATAAACCTGTAACAGATGACCAGATAACTATGTTTAGTTTGCCTGCTGCAATGATAGCTGGTACTTCAACAAAGGCTTCTATTTTACCTTTTGTAAGTAATTCACCTTGATTTGGACCTACAATGGAAGGTAGATTATATGTCATTTCAACCTCTTGATCATTTTTATCAACCCATTTGTAGACGGCTTCATACTCCATCCCTCTGAAAACACTTGTAACCACTACAAAAGCAAGTGTCGCCACAATCGTGTACATGACAACCTCAAGCCAAAAAGTCTCTTTTGAGCGTTTCGTCTGATCAACAGAACGAAGTAAATAAATGACCCCTGCAATGAAACTACTGGCTAAAATAGCTGAACCTAGTGCAGTTGTTGTTACGTGGATTGCAAGCCAATCTGTTTGCAATGCTGGTATTAATGGAGAGATGTCTGTTGGGAACATGCTTGCATAGGCAATAATTAATAATGTAATTGGTAAGGTGAATAAACCTAAAATGGCTACTTTATATAAAAAGTAAAGGACGATGAATGCTAATACAAACATCATAGAAAATGCCGTTATAAACTCGAACATATTGCTCACCGGTGCATGTCCAGAAGCGATCCATCTAGTGATAAAATAACCGAGATGTGCAATAAAACCTAAAATGGTAACAGTTATTGCGACTGTCGCCCATTTGCTTGGGTTTTCGTATTGCTTTCTTTTATCTCGAATGGCTCCTCCAAATAGAAATGTTGCAATTAGATATAGTAAGAATGCTGCGTATAGTAAGTTACTGCTTAGAGCTACCACATCTTTACCTCCTCTACGAATTTTTGCTTTTTTCGTTTGTTTGATCGGTTAGTTCTTGAATGCTTGTTTCTTTTAAAATACGGTTCACTTCATTTCGAATACCGTACCAATTTTTATTTGTATGGCCTGCAATTAATATACGTTCACCATCGCGTCTAATCCATATACGTCTATGATTCCAATACATTCCTTGAATAACACCAATCATGAAAATAGCTCCGCCTAAACCAAGAAACCATAGCGTATGATCTTTCCGAACCGTAAGAGCTGACAGATTTTTTGTCTCTACGCCTTCAAATTTCATTTTTAATTGATTATCTTTCTCTGGTTCAATCGTTTTTTGAATGGCAACAAAGCTTCTTTCACCTTCTGGTTTTTCAGGAGATATCATGTTAAATACAAATGCTGGATTGTCGGGAACACGGTTTTTTGTATCAGGTACACCTTCACTATTGAAATAGAAGTTTGGCAAATAAGTCACAATTTCAACTTTATACCCATTGCCTAAATCATACTCCTTCTTTGGCTCTAACAAATCAACTGTAATCTTGCCAAAACTTTCTTCTGTCTCTTTGTCTACTAAACTAAAATTAAACTTATTTAGTTCATTTAATTTATAAGAGGTTTGATAAAGAGCATATGAATCGTGTTTTAAGGGGAAATTAACTCTAATTTGTTCATCTTTTATCTTTTCAAGTTCAGGTTCTGCCCCGTGAACGATTTCACCCTTTCGTTCATACAAAGTCACGTTTGTTTGAAAGTTTTTAACGACATTTCCATCTCCGACTCGTGAAAGAGTATTAGCAAAAACTTCATCCTCTTGATCTTTTTGATAGGTATCCATAATGAACTTGTCACTGCTTAAATAGTATTTTCCATCGGTTCCTGGGATAACACTTGTTTCACCGTCACGAATCCAAAGCATTTCGTCTACATACATCCCCGGTACAAATCGCAGCATTCCTCCAATGAGGAAAATAATTAATCCAACATGGTTTACATAAGGTCCCCATCTTGAAAACCGACTTTTTTCAGCTAGAAAATGACCATTTTCTTCACGTACTTGATAACGCTTCCTCTTCAAGTTTGATATTATCAAATCCAGTTGTTCATCAAGGTTCTCTTCGACTTTTGTTTCACTGAAAAGACGTTGTCTACGCAAGAAGCTTTCATGACGTGTAATCCCTTGTTTTTTCAAAGCGCGATACAATGGAATAAACCGGTCCAAACTCGCGATAACAAGTGATATTCCAAGAGCTGCTATTAATAAAAAATACCACCATGAACTATATAGATTGTGAAAACCTAATTCATAATACATTTGTCCAAGAAATCCATATTCATCTTTATAAAACTCTTGTGGGACAACGGTTGGAGGAATATACATCTCTTGAGGAAAAATTGTTCCAATCGCAGAAGCAATTAAAAGAAGAACAATTATCCAAATTCCTACTTTAACGGATGAGAAAAAGTTCCAAATCTTATCGATAAGTGACTTTTTATATGTTTGTGAGCGTCTTGCGCCTCCATCGTATCTCATATCCAATAGTTTTTTAGAAACTTCATCCTTCTTATTCCCGATAGTTCGTCCACAAGATTCACAAATAACCGTTCCATGTGGAATGGAGTGACCACATTCGCATTTGACATGTTCCATTCTAATAACTCCTTACGATTTAATCATTTAAATATACTTAACTACACTTTTAATTTTTCAGATTTGCTTTTTAATCCATTAAAAAGAATGATTCTAAAAACCCCTTAAAATCCAGTAAATCCTCCGAACAAACTTGTTAAGACTGCAATAATTTTTGTCATCATATTAAAGTACAATAATACTCCCATCACAATCATCAAAATGCCTCCGATAGACATAAAGATTGCACTGTGTTTCTTTAGAAAAGTCATCTTATCAATAAATAAAGACATTAATAAAAATGGAATAGAAAAACCTAAGACATAGAAAACCATGTATAGTAGTCCTTTTCCTGGGTCTGATACACCTAACGCAATGACTCCTGCAAGGATGGGACCTGTACAAGGAGTCCATCCAGCAGCAAAACCAATTCCAATCAAAATTGATCCTATATAACCTGAAGGTCTCTTTTGAAAATGAATTTTCTTATCAGAAAGTAGGAAATCAAATTTAAGAACCCCTGTTAGAACTAAACCAAAAAACACCATCACAATAGCTCCAAGTTGTCTTAACAAATCTTGATAATCCATAAAAAATGTACCGATAAAAGAAGTAGAAAGCCCCAAAGCTAAAAAAATAATTGAAAATCCTACCAAAAACAAGATAGTGTGTATATAAGCTTTCCTTCGTAAAATACCTTTTTCTTTTTTTAGATCATTTACGACACTCCTGTAATATAGGAAAGAAAAGCTGGATATAAAGGAAGTGAACAAGGTGAAATAAATGATAAAAGACCTGCACCAAATGCAAGAAATAAGCTTAGTTGTTCCAAAAAGATACCACCTAACTGTTTATTAATTCTATGGCTTAATGAGTTCCATGTAATTTGCTATATCCCTTTCGGTCATACTTCCTGTGATCACTTTTAACACTTTTCCGTTCTTATCGATCAAAAATGTTGTAGGAATCGGGGTTATGTCATATGCTTCCGTCACAGCTCGATCTTTATCTTTAAGTATAGGGAATGTAAGCCCATGCCTATTTACAAACGATTCAATAGCAATATCACTTTCTGCAATATTAACCGCCAATATCTCTACACCAAGATTCTTAAAATGGCTATACTGTCTTTCCATATAAGGCATTTCTTTTTCACAAGGCTTGCACCAAGTACCCCAAAAGTTAAGAAAAACTCCTTTTCCTTTTAAATCAGAAAGTTGAACGTTGTTACCGTTCATATCTTCAAGAACAAAATCAGGTGCTTGGTCCCCTGCCTGAACTCGTAATTTTTCTGTAAAAAAGTTTTGATAAAGAGTATAGGCTACTGCTAAAGCCATAAGAAGTAGAAGACTAATACGTACAATCGATCTGGTTCTTTTGTTTTTCATTTTACTCTCCCTTTTTATTTTCATTCAAACCAACATTTTAATGTTGACATTTTACGTTAATAATTTTAATCTAAAAGCACAATATATTCAAACAAATATTTGAATAATAGGGTCTAATTATTTTCATCATCTAAAATAACATGAAAGGGAAAACATAGAGGTGTAACACAACTAACACAACTAAATATCTTTTATTCCGATTAGGGAGTATTTTAAAAAGGAGTTTTTTTATGAATTTAATTTTAACAATTCTCTCTGCTTTAGGGTCTTTTATAGTAACCAATATCGATGATATTTTTGTTTTGATGTTGCTGTTCTCTCAGGCAAGTTCACAAGCGAAAGCAAGTAATGGCCGAACGGTTAACATGAAGGCCAAGGGAAATCGTATTTACCCTAAAGATATAGTCATTGGCCAATATCTTGGTTTTGCACTTTTAGTTTTAATCAGTCTCTTAGCAACATTTGGAGTAACACTCATTCCGGATCAATGGGTAGGTTTTCTAGGATTTATCCCGATCTATTTAGGAGTTAAACTGTTTATAAAAGGTGAAGATGAAGATGAAGGTGCTATTCTTTCCAGTTTAAATAAATTTAATAAGTTCTATTTAAGTGTAGCCTTTATCACATTTGCCAATGGTGGAGACAATATTGGAATTTATGTTCCGTTCTTTTCTACTTTAAATAACAACCAACTGGTCATTACAGTTGTTACTTTCTTTATAATGGTTGCGGTCTGGTGTTTAATAGGATATCGTCTAGCAAGGTTCAGATATGTTTCTGAAACACTTGAGAAATACGGCCGATGGGTTATTCCAATTGTGTTTATAGGATTAGGCCTTTATATCATGGCAGAAAATAATATATTTTCTAACCTGTGGTCTCACTTCGTAAATATAAATTCCTAATTAACCGTAATGATTTACAAAAATATTGTTAAACCCTCTTTCCTTTTAAAGTATTGAGTACAAGTCTTTATAGAAAATAAATTCTGAGGTGAAGTCTTTGTATTGGATCATTATACTCACATTAAGTATTGATCAGCTTTTTAAATATTTAGTTAGAAATTTTATGGACTATGGGCAATCCATTCCCGTTATTAATGGTTTTTTCCAATTGACATCTCATCGCAATACAGGCGCTGCTTGGGGGATTTTTTCAGGGCAAAAAATATTCTTAATTAGCATTGCAATTATTGTGATAGTAGTTGGTCTTATTTATTCTCGTAAAGTAACTGATAAGCTAACGCGTATAGCCTTTGGCTTATTTATAGGAGGTGCAATGGGAAACGTTGTAGACCGTTTAATTTTTGGTGAAGTAACAGATATGTTCGAAGTTACATTTATTAATTATCCAATTTTTAATACTGCGGATGTATTTTTAGTTAGTGGAGTTATTTTATTCCTTATTAGCACTTATAAAGAGTCAAAATTAGAAAGGAATCAATCTTAAAAAGAATCTTCATTGTTTTCGTATTTTATAAATATGGGTATAATGGGGACAAAGGAGGGTGGAAGTATTGAAAAAATTACTTACGTCTATAGTAGCTGTTGCTTTATTTCTAGGTATTGGCACTGCTGCTCTTGCACATTCAAACAGCACTCCTAGTCAAGGGAACGGAAATTGGCAACAAATGATGGATTATTGTTCTGAAATGATGAATTCTTTCATGAATAATCATCAAAACAATATCCAGCATATAACCTCAACATCAAAGAATTTAAATATAGAACAGACTAATTCAAATAATGATAGTACCTCGAATAACCACCAGAACCAAAACCATTCTATGTATGATGATTGTTGATAGGAAATAAACAACAAAAAAGAAAGAGCATGGGCTACAATAAATGTCCAAGCTCTTTCTTTGTTTAGAAATAAAAAATAGATTCTCCTCAAAACCATATTGTAGCTTTAAAATAAAGTTTAATAAAAATCGTTCAACAAACCCATATTCTACGGCACAAAAAAATTCGTTGAAGATGGATCTTTATTTAGGTTAATTCTTTGATATAGCTCGTTACATTCCCCAAACAGCAACTACCTTGAGGATTGTTTACTTCACAACCACATCGGTTTTCATTTATATTTTTACGAATATGTTCTACTGGATTAGGATTAATTCCATTTTCAACATATTGTTTAATTTTTTCTTTTGTCCAACCAAAACAATAGCAGACAGGAACAACTGTGGCATTATCTTTTTGATAAACAGAAACCTTAATTTCTGACTTTAAATACGTTTTTTTATCCGTATCATAATAAACAACACTACAATCTTTTGACGAACAAAAATAATGAGTTAAGCCTGCATTCAATGTACCTAAAATTGTTGGTTTTAACATTGATTTTAACGTAATTATTTTTACTTTTTTCCCTTTTACATTACAAGAAGGACACAACTCATTACTACTACTTTCAGAAACCTGCCCTTTTGTAGAACAACAATCAGACATATTTTACGCTCTCCTTTTTATTGGCGAGGTGCAAATAGCATTACCGAGACACCAATTAAACATATACCTGCACCTACCCAGTCATATATATATCTGGTGCTTTTTTATCAAGCTTTTTTACAAATTATCAGACTTTATTTCAAAGCCACACCTATATCCTTAAACAATATTTACTTCTTTTCATTCTAGTGTATATGAGGAGCTAATTGCTCAAACATCCAATGAAGCCCGAAATTTTAAAAAATCCCCCCGAAAAAGAAAAGAATAATAGGCCTATCCTCTGTCGCATTTACAACAGGTAATAAATCTGTTAAAGCTATGTATAAAAATATACCTGCAGTTAATGAAAGCGAAATGGCAAGTATGCTACTTTGTAAAGAAACAAGTTCTGTTAGAAACAAAGCTGCTGTAGCCCCCATTACGGTAGATAAACCTAATATAACAGCTGCACCGATGGCTTTCTTTTTACTTTTCAAGCTTGTAAATACAATGGAAGATATAGTTAAACCATCAGGTATCTTATGTAGTAGGACGGCAATTAATACGACAAAACCTAATCCGCTGTTTATTGCAAAACTAGCTACAATTGATAAACCATCAAAAAAAGTGTGTATTATCATGCCTATTAATGCACCATACATTGTAGTATGGGTTTGAGATTGATGTGTTTCTTCTCCAAAATGAAAATGAGGTGCTACCAGCTGTTGAAATAAAAATATGATGCCAAAACCTAAAATGATATAAATTGAACTTGATTCCATTATTTCTAAAGCTTCTGGTACTAGATCCATAATTGCAATTGAGAAAAGCAATCCGGAACTTAGAGCCATTAGAGCATATAAACTTCTTCTGGACCAATTTTTCTTAAGAAAAATAACAAAACCGCCCAAAACATTAGCTAAAGCTGCCGTTATTACATAAAAAATGATTTCCATTAATCGTCACTCCAAAATAAATAATTCGACCTGCACGTATGATTGTGCAGGCCTAGTTAAATTAAATATGCTCTAACTGTTCGAATTATTTTTTATTCAGCATATGAATAGCATGTCCCATAACGCCTTCAGCTGCTTCCATGAGTGGTTCAGGTAAAGTTGGGTGTGCATGAATTGTAAGGCTGAGATCTTCTGCCGTTGCCCCTGACTCAATTGCAAAAACTGCTTCAGCAATAAGAGATGATACTTCTGGCCCTACCATTTGTACACCTAAAACCCGATTAGATTCTTTATCCGCCACAACTTGTACAAAACCATCGGCATCCGAAACAGATAAAGCTCTGCCGTTAGCTTGGAATGGAAAACGGCTAGAAACCGTTTCATATCCTTCTTCCTTTGCTTCCTTCTCCGTTAAACCTGTATAGGCTACTTCAGGATCGCTAAAAATAACAAAAGGCATTGCCTGAAAATCAATTACACTTTTTAGTCCACTTATTACCTCTGCAGCTATCTTACCTTCATAACTAGCTTTATGAGCAAGGAGGTAACCACCAGCACAGTCCCCGATCGCATATACATGTTCAACATTTGTTTGACATGTATGATTTATCTTAATAAAACCGCGTTGATCTAATTCAACCCCGATATTTTCCAATCCAACTTTTCCTGTGTTCGGTTTTCTTCCAATGGAAACTAAGCAATAATCCCCTTTAATTATCTCTTCCTTCCCATTAACCTGAACTTGAACATTTACTTCATCGCCTGTATTTTCTCCACCTTGGACTAAAGCATTCGTTATAACTGTGATTCCAAGTTCCTTTAAATGACGTTTTACTACATTTGTAAGCATAGGGTCCGTACCTGGAAGAATTGTATCTGATCCTTCAAGGATGGTCACTTTAGCTCCGAATTTAGCATAAGCAGTACCCAATTCCAAACCGATATAACCACCACCTACTACAACTAAATGTTTTGGTACTTCTTGAAGCATCAATGCCTCAGTTGAAGAGATAATTCTTTTTCTATCAAATGGCATACTTTTTAACTCAGTAGGTAATGATCCTATCGCAAGGATTAAGTCTTTGTATGAAAAGAATTTTTCTTCGTTACCAATTTTGATTTTGGCAACATAGGGTTCAGTAAGATAAGCTTCCCCACTAATAACTTCCACTCCATTGCCTTTTAGTAAAGTCCGAACTCCATTCGTTAGTTTATTTACTATACCGTCCTTCCACTTCACTACTTCTGGCATCTCTACTTCAACTTCACCAGAAACCTTTATTCCCATTGAGTTGGCATGTTTTATGTGTTTTACTCGTTCAGAAGCACTAATAAGAGCCTTTGAAGGTATACAACCACGGTTAAGGCAAACCCCTCCTAGTTCTGCTTTATCCACCAAAACCACTTTTTTCCCTAACTGAGCAGCACGTATGGCAGCTACATAACCTCCTGATCCTGCGCCTATAACTAACAGATCTACATCATTTTTTCCTTCAACAGTCATTTCAGTTTCCTCCTTCGATTTTATAAAGATTGAAAAGAATTATTTTAAATTAAGGATGAAAGCGTTTTTGTCCCATGTGGTTACCAATATGTAATATAAAAGCTGCTGTTTTACTTATACCCAATCTTTCCATTTTTAATTAGGCTGGATATTTAGAAGTTATACTATTAATGAGATCATTTTTAGAAAAGGGCTTTCCAATCAGTCTGGAAAGCCCTTTTCCCTTTATTCTTTCACTCTCATTAGTCGCAAACCATTTAGTGCTACCAGAAGGGTTGCACCCATATCAGAAAGGATAGCAATCCATAGCGTTAACCAACCTGGGATAACCAATAGTAAGGCAATAAATTTAATAGCAATTGCAAAAGTAATATTAGCTTTGATTATATTTAGAGTTTTTCGGCTAAGTTTTACAGTGAATGGAAGTTTTCTTAAATCGTCTCCCATTAGAGCGACGTCTGCCGTTTCCAGGGCGGTGTCTGTACCAGCTCCACCCATTGCAATACCAACTGTTGAGGCGGCCAATGCAGGTGCATCATTGACACCATCTCCTACCATAGCTACATTGCCATACTCGGATCTTAACTGTTTAATAAAGTCTAATTTGTCCTGTGGCATTAGTTCTGCCTCAATATCAGATACTCCAACCTGCCCTCCGATAGCATTAGCAGTACCTTTGTTATCACCTGTAAGCATAATTGTTTTTTTGATTCCAAGTTGATGTAACTTTTGAATAATTTCCTTACTTGATTCACGAACTTCATCAGCAACTGCAATAACTGCAAGTATTTCTTTTTCGGTTCCAATAATCATGGCTGTCTTACCTTGATTTTGAAGAGTAGTAACATTTTGCTCTAAGTCTTTATCGAAATTAGAAATTGCTAATTCTTTAAAGAGTTTCGGGCTACCGATATAATAAGTCGTCCCGTTTACAATACCTTTGATACCCTTACCTGTAATAGAAGAGAAGTCCTCTACCTGTACGTCAGAATAAGAAATGTTCTCCTCTTCTGCTTTTTTCATAATCGCAGATGCAAGTGGATGCTGAGAACGATACTCTAATGCAGTAATGATGGATAGTAATTCTTTTTCATTTATCTGTTTGTTCAACACATTAAAATCAGTTACAGCTGGGATTCCTTTTGTTAATGTACCTGTTTTATCAAATGCTATGGCCTTTAAGGCACCCATTTCTTCTAAATAAACTCCGCCTTTTACAAGAACACCTTTTTTCGCAGCATTCCCAATCGCTGAAACAATCGAAATCGGAGTCGATATGACCAACGCACAAGGACAACCAACAACAAGAACAGCTAATCCTTGATAAACCCATGTTTCCCAACTACCATCAAAGAATAAAGGAGGGACGATAGCAACTAATGCTGCAATGATCATAATGATCGGTGTATAATATTTTGCAAATTTATCGACAAATGCTTGAGAAGGAGCCCGTTCTCCTTGTGCTTCCTCTACAAGATGAATAATTTTAGAAATCGTTGTATCTTCTACAAGTTTCGTTATTTTTACTTCAAGTAATCCTTCTTCATTTAATGTACCTGCAAATACCTCATCATCAACTGTTTTCTCAACAGGGACTGATTCACCGGTAATAGCTGCTTGGTTGACTGCAGAGTAGCCATTTACGACTACACCATCCATCGCAATCTTTTGACCAGGTTTTACAATCATAATATCCCCAACAGCAATATCATCGACATGAATCATTATTTCTTGTCCATTACGTCTAACGAGTGCCTCTTTAGGAGCGATATCCATTAATGAACGAATCGATTGTCTTGCTCTGTCCATAGAGAATCGCTCAAGTGCTTCACTGATTGCAAAGAGAATAACAACAATGGCAACTTCTGCCCATTCTCCAATAATAGCACCACCTATAACAGCTACTGTCATAAGGGTTTTCATGTCAAATTCAAAGCGTAGTAAATTTTTCAAACCGACTTTAAAAAGTGACAACCCTCCAATAACCATGGATGCTAAAAACAATAAGGTAGTAACAATGTTCTCTTCTCCGTTCACAGACGAGGAAAGGTAACCAAATGCAATCAATAAGGAAGCATACAGTAGAGTACTATGCTTTTTATAAAACGGCACTTTTTCTTCTTTCGTATCTTCTTTTACCTCTTGTGAAACTTGGCGAGCCGATTTTTCAGGAGTCACTTTAAGATTTTCGAATGCACCGGCTTTTTCTAGTTCTTCAATTGTTGCATCACCGTAAACAGATATCTTAGATGCACCAAAATTTACTTTTGCATCCTGAACTCCTGGGAGCTGTTTTACGTTATTCTCAAATTTCCCAGCACAGTTTGCACATGTAAATCCTTCAACACGGTAAACATTTTTATCCTCTTTAACCTCTTGTTTAGCTTCCCGCCTTGGTTTTTCAGGAGCCACTTTAAGGTTCTCAAATGCACCAGCTTTTTCTAGCTCTTCAATCGTTGTATCACCGTAAACGGATATCTTAGATGCACCAAAATTCACTTTTGCATCTTGAACTCCTGGAAGTTTTTTAACATTTTTTTCAAACTTCCCTGCACAATTTGCGCATGTAAACCCCTGAACGCGATAAACATTTTTTTCAGCCTCTAATGCTTTTGCTTCAGACAATTTTTACAACCTCCTTCTGATGTGCAAATGCAACCTGTATTAGTTGCTTTACATGATCATCATCTAATGAATAGTAAACTAACTTACCTTCTTTTCGATATTTAGCTAATCCAAGATTTTTAAGTAACCTCAAATGATGAGATGTTGTGGCAGTTGTAGCACCAACAATATTTGCTACATCACATACACACAATTCATCTTCCAAAGAAAGAGCATACGCAATCTTAATCCTAGTATCATCCGATAAAGCTTTAAAAACTTTGGCTACTTCCAAAGGATTTTGTTGGAGTAGTTCATTTTTACCTCTATTGACTTTTTCTTCATCTATACACGTAACTTCACATGCATCATTTTGCAAATTTTTCACCTCATATCAATCAAATATTCATTTGAATATTATTATATGTGAACAAAAACAAATAGTCAAATATACGTTTGAATATAATTCGCATAAAAAGCAGGTTTTTTTTAGTTTGCAGTAATTAATTATTCTTATAACTAAATTTAATTTCCTTTTTATGTTGGATACACTAGGAATATTGTAAGTGTGCCAGTTTTAAAACTTGAAAAGTTTTTCAATATAAAAAGCCCAATTTATATCTTTATTAGAGAAAAATAGGCTTTGCGGCTGGCTCTCCATTAATTAAGGTGTCCACCTTATAAAACAGACTTCTGTGATTAAGAAATCAACTTTTGTCATTTATCTTGTTCGGCAAAAGGCGAACTTAATAAGCTAATTATCTACAAAAATTTAGTGTAATTATAACTTTCGTTTAACATTTTTTATCACTACTTTGCTATGTGGAATACTTGGCATGCTCACCATGCTGTAACTTAAATCCTGGTTAGGAATTTCATATTCCATACGCTTGGCCAGATAATCAAGACTTACTTTCATGACCTCAATGGTGACCCACTCTCCAGCACAGCGATGACCCATAAAGTAATCACCACCACCCTGCGGAATGAAGCCAAATGGGCTTCCTTCCCATTTAGCAAACCGATCAGGACTGAACAAATCTGGATTTCCCCAAATTTCAGGGTCATGATTTGTGCCATAAAGATCCAGTAAAGTTAATGTGCCTTCTTCAAATTTATAGCCGTTCCAGGTGAAATCTTTTTTTACCAATGCTACGACAAACGGAAAAAACGGATAAAAACGGCGAACTTCCTGTACAAACATCTGAGCATATTTTTCATCATGGGATTCTAGTTTCTCCCTTTCTTCCGGATAATGATACAATGCCAGCGCAGTGAAATTGATGAATATAGCGATCGCCACAATAGGTCTCAAGATATTGATCACTTCCACAGCAGCAGTCTCGGTATCCAAAAGATTCCCTTCTAAATCGCGATGCCAGGCAAATATATGTAATGCTGTATCTTCTAGAGGATTTATTTCCTCATTACGCACCTTATCAACCAACTCACCAATCCAATTTTCCACTTTATTCCTTGCATTTCTCGCTAGCCAATGATTTGGACCAACGGCAGCCGGAGACTCGAACATCGCCGCCAAGTCTTTTGTCAATTCCTTAACATCGTCTTCTTCCAACGGGACACCTGCCCATTGGCAGGCTGTTCTGCATAGGATTTCTTTTACTTCTTCATAAAGAATAACTTCATCCATCTGTCCCCATTTATTTAGTGCTGTCTTCCACTGTATTTTTGTAATGTTTGTTAAGTTTTGAAGTCCTTTAGGAGACATGATGGACATAAACATTTCTTTCCGATGTTTGTGATCTTGTCCATCCAATGCCTGCACACCATTCTTCCCAAACAATGTTTGAACCGCCCGGTTCGGTGCTGCATCTTTTCTTTTGAATTTTTCAGTGTCATAAAAAACTTTCGCAGCTTCATTTCCTACCATGCAAATTGCTTTCTTTCCTAGCAATTGGGTCTCAAATATATCAGAATTAAAACTTTTACGTCTGTTCAAAATGTACATGTACCCTTCTCTCATAAGGCTTAAGCTATGATCTATGCCCTCTTCCCGAGGCATTTGATTTGTATCTGCCATATCATTCATCTCCATTTTCATTAGTGATAATTTTATTCTTTGTAACTTTTCCCTATTTACTCATAAAAAAACATGGATCACATACCACATATTGAACATTATCAAGATAATCGAGTAGGAGGCACCTCACGGCGCCGACCTCTCACACCACCGTACGTACGGATCCGTATACGGCGGTTCGAAAGTTTATGAAATCACATTATATAAAGATTTTAAGCCTAACTTTTGCCAATATTCATTGTTTAAGGCAAAATCTAGTTGAGGGCTTTTGGAGATGCACCAATATTTCTTCCTTGAATTGGCGCATCTTTTTGCCTTGTCTTTTGAGACACCGAGTTTAATCAGGTTTTTGTATCTTGTTTTCGGTTTCTTCCACTCTTTCCATCTACACGCTCTTAATCTGCGTCTTGTATGGGCATCTATCTTTTCTGCATATTTCTTTATGTCTCCCACTTTAAAATAGTTGCCCCAGCCTTGAATGAGTTGATTTATCTTCATAATCCGAAATTCCATACTTACTCCCCAATTACGATTCGTTAGCTTCTTTAATTTCATTTCGAATCTTTCCTTCGACTTTATTGGCACGTATACTCTCGTTTTCTTTCGGTAGAAGCTCACCCCTAAGAATACACGTGCGTTCGGCTTTCCCACTGCACTCTTTTCCTCATTTACCCTTAGTTTAAGCTTTCTTTCAATAAATTGAGTTACCCCGACCTTAACTCGTTCTCCAGCTTTTATGCTTTTAACGTAGATGTTACAGTCGTCCGCATACCGGACGAATCTGTGTCCTCGTTTCTCAAGTTCCTTATCCAATTCATTTAGAATAATGTTACTAAGTAGTGGACTTAATGGACCACCTTGTGGTGTGCCTTCTCTATTTACTGTCACCACACCGTTTTCCATGATCCCAGCTTGTAGAAATCTTCGAATTAGTTTCAAGGTTGGCTTGTCATCAATCGTCTTTGCGATTAGTGCCATTAGTTTGTCGTGTTGCACTTTGTCAAAGAATTTCTCCAAGTCGATGTCCACCACATACGTATAACCTTCCTCAATGTAACTTCTTGCCTGTTCAATTGCTTGATGGGCACTTCTATTAGGACGGAAACCATAACTATATTCGCTGAATTGCTTTTCAAAGATAGGAGTTAACTTTTGAACGACTGCTTGTTGAATCACTCGGTCCGTCACAGTGGGGATTCCTAGTTTTCTTTTTCCGCCATTTGATTTTGGTATCTCTACCCTTCTAACTGGTTGAGGCTTGTATTTTCCTTCTCTCGCTAAGTGGATAATCTCTAGCCCATTTTCCTTCAGATAAAGGCGAGTAGCTTCTACATCTTTCGCATCGACACCTGCTGCTCCTTTGTTCTTCTTAACCTTCTTGAAGGCAGAGTTTAGATTATCTCTATCGAGAATTTGTTCAATTAATGTTTTATCTGATTTCATATTGGCTCCCATGTTCTTGAGATTGCACAAGGATAACTCCACTCTAAAGATAGACTCTTACTTTCCGAGTATCACCTCTATCTTTAGTCATCTAATGGTTGGCTGTGTCTTTGTTTCCTTGTCATGTTACTCTAACAGGGTTCCTCCTTTCGTTCCGTCCTTCCCATCGTTAGATGGTACTACGACTTCAGCTGACTTCTCTTAGTTCAGTTACATATCACTATGTAAGTTCCTATTTTAAAGGGTGCCTAAGAGATCTCCCAGGGTAAGTTCATCCACTTTCTCCTCATATATCTGCCACATTTATCGCTATTCTACCGAGGATATTTTGGACTTTGTTTTGTTTTGCAAACTCGTCCTAAAATAACGACCTCTAATGTGATTCGTATACCTCAGACCAAGGATTTGCCTAGGGCTTCCTTCAGATTCCATGTCGCCATGGACACCCTTGCCTTCGACTAATGGTTCGCTATCCCGACGCCCATAACGGACTTTCACCGTCTAGTTGATGAACATGCCTGGCACACAAAAAAATGGCTGCCGACTTTGTCGACAGCCTGAGACCCTAATCCAAATTAGGGTCTTTTTATTTTTTTTGTTTATTCTGAGTGTACCCTGTTTAAAATGTAGTAAAATCAATGGGTTGTTTCGACTGGAAGATCCTTTTATACTAAATTAACAGCAATCTATATTTGACTTTTTCATCATTTTCTTACAATCTTTCATTTTCATTTTTCCATTTTTCGTCATTTCACAACAATCCATTTGACAGTTCATTTCCTCACACATTTCCATACATTCTTTTTTTGATTGACAACAATCCATCTCTTCCGATTGTGCTGCATAAACAGAACCACTAAATGCCATCACTACTAAAAATGCTAAAGAAAAAATTATTTTTCTCATCCCTTTTCCCCCTTATGTAAAAATGATTGATGTGTCAAATGATATTATACTATACTGCTAATTAACACTCACTAGATTTCTAACACTACAAACATAAGAAACGAGAGCTTAGAGTAACAAGCTCCCGTTTTAATAGAATTAGTAAGCTTTACATTGGTTGAACACCTGATCCACCACAACAACCACATCTTTTGCCACCATGACAACACGGACAACATCCACTTCCCTGACAATGATGACATCCTCTCCCACTACAACAACAGCACATACCAGCACCACCACAATAACGACAACATCCTGCTCCTTGGCAGCAATGACATTTATGCATACATACACCTCCATAAGATAACCACGCATAGTATATATATTTACTTGGTGTCAAGTTTAAGCATGCCTATCTAAATTAATAATTTAGTTATAATAAATACTCTATACATTTCTATTTATCACCCCCTTAATCGCTAAGGGGGTTCAAATTGTCACAATTTATGGTCATTTAACATCTAATTTTAGATTTTTGGTGATGTTTTTCATAGTGACCCCTTATTCTTTAAATCGTTTCCGGACCCCATGACGGTAAGTTTCTCTTTAAAAAGAAAAGATATATCGTAATTCTTAGGAAGATCTTTCAATTGGCAGACGTTCTTGCATGTTTAGCTTAAATGTCCCATACGGGTTTACATGGGCATAGATTAATGGTGTTAAGGCTCTAAAATCCTCAGGAGTTAACTTTTGAAGAAGAGATTTATTTTGTTCCAAAAGTACCTCTTGAATCATCAGTGTATTAATTAAAACCAAACAGTTTTGAAGAAGATGGAGAGCAAGTACAGCGACTTCTTGATCTTCCATTCGGTTTGTTTGAATCTCTCCTCCTTTTCCGTAAAAAATAAAGCTATTGGCTGAGTTCCAGTTTTCAACAACATTTAACCCTTCATGGATTTCTCTTCGGACTTCTTCTGATGATAAATACTCACAAAGGAAGATCGTTTTTAACACTTTTCCTAATTCGCTGAGTGCCCGATACGTTGGATGCCCACTATTACGAGTGAAACGCTTGAGAATCGCCTCTGTTTCAGCTGTACCCAATCGTAAAGCAGTTGCATATTTAATCATTTGATCATACTGTTGTTCAATTAAACTCCAATTAATCGCTCTTGTTAAAACAGGCTGTAAGTTTGGATATGAGTCTTGCATGCCTACATCTGGACGATACAGTTTTTGAGCATGAATGGCTTTAAATCTCGGCATTAGTTGGAATCCAAGCAAATGACAAAAAGCGAAGGCAACTTCACTTTGACCGTGTGTATCCACGTAGTTTTTTTCTACTTCCATATTTGTACAATGACGAAGTAACCCTTCGATCATAGAAGCTACTTCTGATGAAGAACAGGATTTTAGTTGCGAATAAATACATGTAGAGTTCTTTTCCACGTGCCAATAAATCATTACTCC
>NZ_JBLUOI010000027.1:0-61726 GCF_048059995.1 Metabacillus sp. YM-086
ATGAGCAATTTAAGTTTATGGTAGTAAGAGAATATCAAGAAGGACAACTTGGATTTAAGCTGCTAGCCAAAAAATATGGTATTAAATCACATAAGCAAATTATTAATTGGGTTAATAATTACGAGAAGTTTGGACCTGAAGGGTTAATGAGGAAAAAACAGAAAAAAATTTATTCTGTTCAATTCAAGCTAGATGTATTAAGCTTTATGAAAAGTACAGGATCTTCAGTAGTTGAAACAGCCCTTGAATTTGGGCTTACAAACCCTCCTATGATATCAGCGTGGAAGAAAGCTTTTTTGGAGGGTGGTGCTGATTTTCTGGATAAACAGAAAGGACGACCACCTATGTCTGATAAAGCTATAAATCGAGGAAGTAAAAAAGTAGTTGAAGATAAAGCGATGACCTACGAACAAAAATTGGAGAGAGAAAATGAGCTTCTCCGGTTAGAGGTAGAATACTTAAAAAAGTTACAAGCTTTTCAGGTGAACCCGGAAGGTTATCTCGAAAAGCACAGGCAGCATTATCGTTCGAACTCAAAGAAAAGTTCAAACTAAAAGATGTTCTACTAATAGTGGGAATTCCCGAATCTTCCTACCATTATCACGTGAAAATGATGAAGAAGGAGAATCCGAATCAGGAGCTTGAAGAACGTATTCAAGCTATGTTTGAGGAACATAAGGGCAACTATGGATATCGTCGTATTTGTTTGGACTTAAAGCAACGTGGTTTGATAGTTAATCATAAAAAGGTTCAACGCATCATGAATAAGCTCGGACTTAAATGCGATAAGTTCAGAAGAAAAACACGAAAGTATAGCTCTTACAAAGGAACTATTGGAACAATTGCCAAGAACCGTATCAACAGACGTTTTCACACAAATTTGTATCATCAAAAACTAGCAACAGATATAACAGAGTTCAAGTGCTCAGATGGTGAAAAACTATATTTCAACCCAATTATGGATATGTTCAACAGTGAGATTCTTTCGTATGGGATAAGTAAGCGCCCAACCTTAGAATTGGCTCTAAAACCTCTCGAGGAAGCCTTAGAAATTGTAAAAGAATCTAAGTACAGAACCACCATTCATTCTGATCAAGGCTGGCATTATCAACATAATAAATGGATAAAAACACTAAAGAAACATAAGGTGTTCCAAAGTATGTCAAGAAAAGGAAACTGTTTAGACAATTCACCGATGGAGAACTTTTTCGGATTACTTAAACAGGAAATGTACTACGGAGAAGCACTCTGTTCATTTGAGGAATTAAAAATAAAAATCGAAGAGTATATCATTTATTATAATAACAAGCGAATAAAGCAAAAATTGGCAGGCAGGAGTCCGGTTCAATACCGTATCCATACCAGCCAATTAGCTGCTTAATATAAAACTCTAACTTTTAGGGGTCACCACAACAAGGGGGTTCAGTTGATGATCCTAGTGGGATTCAAACCCCAGCCCCCTCTGTACCATCTGAAGTTTTTTGGGAGGGTAAAAATGTATCGGGAAAATAAACTGCCTCAATCCCCAAAAGAAGAATTAATATTCTATGAATTGAGTATGAATAAAACCACATCTATTCTTGTGTTTGTA
Source organism: Metabacillus sp. YM-086 (assembly GCF_048059995.1). Classification (NCBI taxonomy): domain Bacteria; kingdom Bacillati; phylum Bacillota; class Bacilli; order Caryophanales; family Bacillaceae; genus Metabacillus; species Metabacillus sp. YM-086. The sequence goes on from NZ_JBLUOI010000027.1 coordinate 1,592, forward strand.
GAACTAACTTTAACCCCAATCCAATATATACGACCCCTACCGCTTTACCTAACCAATCCTGTCTATGATTAGATTTCATCAACACCTTTTGACCAATTTTGTTCGAAACTAACACTAAGATCGTTGTATATATGATACTCATTAAAACAAATGTTAGCCCTAACATTAATAATTGAAAAGTCACAGGTGTTCCACTATTCGTTACAAATTGTGGAAGGAAAGCTAAGAAAAAGATTGATGTTTTTGGATTAAGTAATTCAATGAACATTGCTTGACGAAATGATTTATTCGTTTTTACATTTTGGATAACAGGTTTATCCATCTTTTTAGCTTTTTCAATCAAAGACATAATTCCTAAGTAGAATAAGTATATGGCCCCTATATATTTAACAACTTCAAAGGCTAGTGAAGATGTCATTAAAATCGCTGAAAGCCCTAATACTGATGCACAAGTATGAATAAAGTCTCCGACGGCAATTCCAATCCCTGTGACAATTCCATTCGTCCTGCCGCCTTTTATTGTCTGAGAAATGGTTAGAAATACTGCCGGACCCGGGATTAAAAACAACATAAGAACAACTAAAATGAACGTGATCATCTGTAAATAACACCTTTCGTTATGAATGATTCGTTTCCTATTCTTTGTTCCATCATAACGTGATTTCACAGGTAATACCATTCATTTTTCACGAAGGGATTAAAGCTTCTCACTCAGATGATCCTAGAGGGATTCACTTAAGAGCTTATCGTCACCCTAAAACAATTGTGAGTTAAAAAACTCTTTGCAGCAATTATTACATCAGTCCTCTATACAGAATGCTTCAAGCATGTAACGTTTCATTTACGAACCTCACAATGTGCTAATGTCGATTACAAAACGGTACTTCACATTTGAAGCTAAAACACGATCATATGCTTCGTCAATTTCATCGGCTGATATTACTTCAATGTTAGGGACAATATTATGTTTTATTTACCTGATAGCATTACTTGTTGTTATACTTATTACGCCTCGCCCAAGGTGCTATTTCACACAAAAAAGAAAAAGCCGACTTTTTAGTTGGCTTTTTCGATAACATAGATCAAATCGGTAATTCTTACTAAAGATATTGCGTTAGTCATACTACACTGCACTTCATACATTCCATTTTCATGGTCGTAAAACACGAAATGGATTCTACTTCTATAAATAACTTTAGTCCCGAAATTCAAAGAATTTACCTGCCTGTAAAATATTTAGATAAAATTATGGGTCCTTGGCCTATAGGTATATGCTTTATATATCATCCTGTCCTATTGGTGTATAGGTATAACGTTATTTTTCACTTTCGTAACCTCTAAATATTGAATATGGTGTCCGTCACTTTCATGTACTTTAAAGAGGTAACCCTCATTTTCTACCTCTACACCAACAGTTGCGTTGAAGTTTTGTGTAAGAAACCATCCACCAATTGTATCAATGTCCTCATTAGGAAAATCTGTTTCTAGTAAATGATTAACATCATCTATTAATAATTTTCCATCTAGAATATAATGATTATCATTGAGTTTTCGAATTTCTGGAACCTCATCTTCATCAAATTCATCTCTAATTTCCCCAACAATTTCTTCAAGAATGTCCTCAACTGTTACTAATCCAGATGTGCCACCATATTCATCAATTAATATAGCTAAATGCGTTCGATCCTTTTGCATCTTTAGCAATAAATCATGTATTGGTATTGTTTCAATTACTTGAATAACTGGGTTAATATATGTGTTTATATTAAACTTTTTATTATTAGCCCCATCTGTAAAATGAGAAGTTAATAGCTCCTTTATGTTAAGGAAACCAACAATATTGTCTTTATCTCCATCAATCACTGGGTACCTTGTATATCGTTCATTCTTAATAATCTCAACTATATCTTCATAACTTGTATCTATATCTATAGAAACAATCTCCGTACGAGGAACCATAATCTCTTTTGCAATTCTTTCATCAAATTCAAAGATATTATTTACGTACTTTAACTCATTCTTATTTATCTCTCCGCTCTTATAGCTCTCAGATAAAAGCATACGAAGCTCCTCTTCTGAATGAGCTAATTCATGTTCAGATGCAGGTTTTAGACCAAACATTCCTACTAACACACGTGCAGAACCATTTAAGAACCAGATAAATGGATACATTAAACGGTAAAACCAGATAATAGGGTGGGCAAACAGTAATGTTACGGCCTCTGCTTTTTGAATCGCAACTGTTTTAGGAGCAAGTTCGCCTACAACAACATGAAGGAACGTAACTAAAGCAAACGCAATACCAAAAGATAGAATATGTGTAACAGATTCGTTTAAAGCAAAATGTTCGAAAAGAGGATGTAATAGCTTCTCCACAGTTGGCTCCCCTAACCAACCAAGTCCTAATGCTGTGATCGTAATTCCTAATTGACATGCAGATAGATACTCGTCTAAATGGGTTACAACCTTCTTAGCAGCTACTGCCCCTTTTTTTCCTTCAGAAATCAACTGATCAATTTTTGAAATACGTACTTTCACAATGGCAAATTCAGTTGCCACGAAGAATGCCGTTAATGCTATTAATACTAAAATTAAAAGTAAATTAATGGTTGTCAATGAGTCGTCTTATAAGTAAGACGTACACCTCCTGGTAATGATATTAATTAATTGAGTAGTAATAACAATGATTGAATCAAAGACAGGCTTTCTTGAGAAACATTCTGTTTTACAAACTCATGATTCTTTAAGTTGCTTTTTTCAAGTTGAGATAGAACTTCTGTTACATCTTTTTCTAATCCTTTTATTTTAAGTCGTAACTCCAAAACATCTATTTCTTCTGCGTTTTTATCAATCATTCTTTTCTTTATGTCTTCTAAAAACATTCCTTGTTCTTTACATTTCTCGATATAATTTAATTGTTCAACAGATGAAATATCGTAAAAGCGATAATTCGAAGGGGAACGTTCTGCTTTAAGAAGTCCAAAATTAGTATAGTAATCTATTGTTCTTTTTGTAACACCTGTTCTTTCAGCCAATTCACCGATTTTTAACTTTTCTGTCCCAAAAGACAACCCTCCTAACCGTAACGTGATAGTTTGATTATATTAATCAAGCGTAGAATTTACAACTAATAAACTGATTATTAATAAATATTTCACAATTCGTTTTCCACAAGCATATTTTCACATACCCAGATAGCGTACAGGTATTAAGAAAGCTGCTCTTCATAGAGCAGCTTTACAATCAAAACCCACTATGCTGCTTGCTTCTCTTCTTTCTTGTCTTTCGTTAAGAACCAGCCTGCAGCTGCAATTCCAACTAATACAGTATAGAAAAAGAGCTTCCATCCAGTAGAGTGTGCAAATTCGTAAGAAATTACACCAACATCAGGATGCCCTAATGTTAGTACAGCAAGCTTCACTCCTACCCAACCAACAATTGCAAAAGCTGCTATTTCAAGGCCAGGTCTTGAATGAAGTAACTTAACAAAAAGATTAGCAGCAAAACGCATGATAATTAATCCAATGATTCCACCAGCAAAAATAACCAGAAACTTACCTCCGTCCATTCCACCAATTTGTGGAAGGTTTGTGCTTGGAAGTGTCATAGCAAGGGCAACAGCTGCTAAAATTGAGTCAACTGCAAACGCGATATCAGCTAATTCCACCTTTAAAACAGTTCCCCAAAAACCTGATTTTCCTTTTTTGTTTTCTTCTTCATTTGTTTCTTCTTTCTTTTTAAATACAAGCTTTCGTACTATATGATTTATAGCAATAAATAGTAGGTAAAGAGCACCTATCGCTTGCACCTGCCACACATCCACTAGGAACGAAATCGCAAAGAGGGAACCAAATCGGAACACGAAGGCTCCTGCTAAACCATAAAAGAGAGCCCTTTTTCTTTCCTCCTCCGGTAGATGCTTAACCATAATTGCTAAAACAAGAGCATTATCTGCTGCTAACAAGCCTTCCAGTGCAACTAATAAGATCAACACCCAACCATACTCCATTAAAATTGAAAGTTCCAAATTAATTTCTCCTCCTTATGAACCCTTAGTTTAAAATCTTTCATACAATAAACTTCCAATCTTGAAGGTTACTTTTCACCTAAATCTCTGACGAACCAACATTTTGACTCACTCCTCTTGTCATGTGAATTTTCCTTAAAAAGTTTTTCAGTCTCCGGAAAAAAGAAAAAACCTCTACCGTAAACGGTAAAGGTTTTAATAAAAATAAAAGACCTTTACCAATAGGTAAAGGTCTTGCTAACAACCGAACGTTGCCAACAAAGCCGAGAGATACGAAATCTCCGAAATGACGACTTTGCTGTAAAAGCTACTCCCCTTTAGGAGAACTATTTAGTTAATCAAACTATATATAATTTATTAGTTTTTGTCAACTACTTTTCATGAGGTCTTGAAAATACATTTTTTAACTCTTTAAAAAAGTGTCTCTGTTGAATCCTCAGCTTGAAATAAGAAATGTTATATTTGCATTTTGTTTTAAAAAAGAATAAGATAGAATACAAATCGTAATCATTACGTTTTAAAAAAGTTATATAAGGAGTTGTTTACTAATGGCAAAAAAGTCGAAAATTGCAAAAGAAAGAAAAAGGCAAGAACTTGTTAAAAAATATGCAGAAATACGAAAAGAGTTAAAAGAAATGGGTGACTATGAAGCATTAAGAAAATTACCAAGAGATTCAGCTCCTACCCGTTTGCATAACAGGTGTGAAATTACGGGAAGGCCTAGAGGATATCTTCGCAAATTCAAAATGTCTCGAATTGCTTTTCGGGAATTAGCTCATAGAGGTCACCTACCTGGCATCAAGAAATCGAGCTGGTAAATTAGGCTAACTCTATCAAAAACCATGCTGAAAATCGTACTAACAACCACTTTTATGGAGGTATCTATTTATGGCAACATGGAATCTAAACAATACCACTCATCATGTTCTTATTTGTAACGGTAGCAGTTGCACTCATGTTGGAGCTGAAGACCTGACCCAGGAAATACGGAGAGAAATTTCTGAAAGAGGTTTAGATGATAGAATTCACACAACACGTACTAGATGTAATGGAAGGTGCCACGATAAGTGTGTTGTCATCAACTACCCTCAAGGACATTGGTATAAGGATTTGCTACCAGAGGATGCTCCTTTGTTTATTGACTCCCTGCTTGATAATGAGGATCATACAGGAAAAATTAGTCATTCTTATAACGGTCAAGGATTTGAGCGTTCACCGGACGTTGCGACCGGGATATCTAAGAATCGGGAAAAAGTAAACAAAATGTCAAAATAATCATAAGAAAAATAATAGTATCATGAAGAAGGTGACTTATCGTGCTCGACCAAATGTATCGCCAGGCTATCTTAGATCATTATCGACAGAAGCGCAATTTCAAGGAGTTATTAAGTGAAAGTGTTCATAAAGTGCATTATAAAAACCCTACTTGTGGAGATGTGATCACACTGTTTATTGAAAGTGAACAGTATTTTATAAAAAATGTAGCCTTCCTTGGTGAAGGGTGCAGCATAAGTATGGCATCTTCTTCTATGATGACAGAGTTAATTCAATACAAATCCATAAAAGAGATTGCCTTATTAAGAAAAGCATTTGAAGAATTGATTCGTACTGGAAAGCTGACAAATGAACAAGTTGATTTAGGAGATAGTGTCTCCCTACAGGGTGTCCATCAATTTAAAGCAAGACATAATTGTGCGTTAATGCCTTGGCAAGCATTAGATAAAGTTTTTAAAGATAATCTAGAATACCGTCCGTTCCAATAAATCATGAAACAAGGACAGTCCAACAGCTATTCTTATAGACTGTCCTTTATAAACTATGAAAAAATATAAGGATTTTGGGGCGTATCTATGTTCTCCACAGCTTTTACATTAATAACAGGTATATACTGTTGATTCTCTTCCTTCACCTTCAGTGTCCCCTTTATGCGTACCCATGTATTATTCATTAAGTCAAACTCATCGCTATTCTCAAGAATAAATCCACTTGCATGTGCATCCGCTACACAGTGTGTAACTTGAAATCTAGCAATTACTTTTTCTCTCTTGGACATGAATTGATCTTCTGCTATAAACCCTTCTATCTCTATTTCCTTTCCCTCAAAAACTTCAGGGTATTCTGATATCATCCCTATATATTCAGTAAAACCGGTATGATCCAAACGAATAAGAGGCTGAGTCATAAGACTTTTTATGTGACCATTTGCAAGTTCAATTCCACTCGACAACTGATGATCAAGACCGGAATATTGAATGCCCCGCTTCAATGCTTCTTCAGCCCCAAAGGTTCTATAAGGCATCATAAACCCTGTTAAAAGTGGAATTGAAATAATTCCAATAGACAATATCATTTTAAGTGAAGACCCCTCTTCTTCGTGTTGACATCCCCAAGGGCCGCAAAGACTATGATCATACTCAGCTTCAAGTGGCCTAAAAATACGGGGAACTTGAAAGAAAAAAAGAATCAAAAAAATAACGGAAGCGAACTGACTAAAATGAAGATAATTAGGGTGGATAAAATGTTTCATATCCCCCGATTGATGCAAAATGAAAATAAAACTGGCAAACAGCAGTAGAATAATTGCTTTTATTGCTTGTCTCTTTTGTAGGGTCATGAAGTAGCCTCTCCTTTATATAAATGGGTTTGCTAGTAATAAAACAGCAAGCACAGTAGTCGTTATAAGGATTGTTAGTGTTATGACAAAACGGAATTTGAAAACAGACATTAACATGATCGTATTCTTTAAATCTAGCATTGGTCCATAAATTAAAAAGCCAAGTAAAGAGGTTTTCGGAAGAAGGTGATCAAAAGATGCTGCAATAAATGCATCCGCTTCTGAACATAGAGATAATAGATAAGCAAGTCCCATCATGACGAGAGTTGATCCTACTAAACCATCTCCTAGGTCTACAATTGACTTTGTTGAGATAAACGTCTGAACAAAAGCTGCTAGAACTGCTCCAATAATTAAAAACTTCCCCATATCAAAAAATTCATCAATAGCATGTTCGACCATAGATCGTAATCGTATTGGTAATGGTTGCTTCACCTGTTCTTGGGCTTCAAGATGAAAAGAATTCTTCGTTATTTTCAATTGATTTTGTTTAAATAGCACACAGATCATAGCAGTTATCATCAGTGCTGTAAGTAATCCTAAAACCATTCGTAATAGTGCCATTTTGGGATCCTCACCAAAAGCCATATAGGTAGAGAAAATAACAATTGGATTAATTAGTGGTCCTGTGAGCAAAAAACCAACACCTGCAAAAAGAGGCATTCCTTTTCCAACCAACCTGCGAACAATTGGAACGATTCCACATTCACATGCGGGAAATAATGCACCTACAAGACAACTCATGATTATTGCTAGAAACTTGTTACGAGGAATGAATCTCCTAATTTGTTCTTCTGATACAAAAACTTGAATAATTCCTGAGATCATTACACCCAGTAAAACAAACGGTAACGCTTCTAGTAAAATACTAATAAAAACTACATTGAAGGTTAATAAAGAGTCTGAAAAAAAAGATTCACTTAGCTTTATCCTCTTTTGAAAATAAAAGAGCAAAAAGCAAGATCCAAGAAAAGCAAAGCCTATTAATTCACTATTCGCTCTTGTCCTCATTTTATAAGTCCTCTGCTACTTATCTCCACAAATAATACCTCCCTAAATTCATATTCGCTCCGTTTTACTACTTACTTAAAAAAAGGCCAACCGTTTATGTTAGCCCCTTTTGTCTTGTAAAGCTAGCTGAGAGACTCTTTATTTTTCAGCATATATTGGTTCTTTAAATGTTTTTTCCCAATCTTGTTTTATTTCTTTCGCATCAAGATTGACTCCAATCATGACTAGATAACTTTCACCATTAAATGCTGTAGGCTCCCAATTTACTCGATTCATAACACATTGCATTAAATATGTGCCTTCTTTAACAGAAAGGTATCCCTTTGCTCTGAGCAAATGATTTTTCCATCTTTTTAAAAACTTCTCAATTTGTTTTGTTGTTGTTTGTGTAGTAAGTGGAAGTGAGATGCTTTTGATCCTGGAAAAGGATGGTCTTGTATCCATTTCATTCATATCCTCTTTTCTTGTTCTTTTCTGCCTCTTTATTCCCGAACTGTGACTGAAAAATAGATCATTTATATCTACTCTACTAAAAGTTGTGTAGATTATAGGTGATGTTGTATTTTCTTTTCTCACAAGCTTTTCTACCTTTTTCTTCTTAGCTTCCGATACTAAATCCATCTTATTGATAATAAGAGTATCAGCCACATTTATTTGTTTTCTTGTTGTTCTAACAAGGTCACGGTCTGACTCAAACACATTATTATAAGCAAGAACATTTTCCGCATCCACGATAGTTATGACTTTTTCTAAGTAAAGAAGATGAAGAAGATCAGGCTCTGTTAAAGAGTCCACAACCTCTTCTGGATCTGCCACTCCTGTTAACTCAATAAAGAGCACATCCGGTTTACGACTAAGAAGTGTTTTTAGATAATCAGTTACTTCATTTTTTTTATTACAGCACATACAACCATCTAGTAATTTTTCTAGATGACTATTTTTTAACATTGTTGATATACTCTCTCCATCTGTATCTGTTTTTCCAATTTCATTCATTAAAACGGCTGGGTTTATATTCTTTTCACTGCATGTATGTAGTAATTGCTTTAACAAAGTTGTTTTTCCACTTCCTAAAAATCCGCTTAATATATACACTGGTATTTTCCCCATCACTTTCCCTCCTATCTAACACTCTACATATATACCAAGCATAAATCGAAATTATTCCTATTAGGGTAAATTAGTTTTTTCATTTGAAATTAAAAGAAGCTGATTCACATAGGAATCAGCTTCTTTTTATGACAGAAAGAGATAATACCTTTTGTCTCTTTCATTATTTTTGTTGAAATGTCTAGTATAATCAATCCACTTGTAGCTACTTATTTTCTCTTCTAATTTAGAGTTTATTTCATCCTCAATTTGATGCATGAGCTTTAGTGTTTCATCAATTGTTAGATGAAAACGTTTGGCTGCTTGATGGTGCGGGGAATGCTTTTTAAGAAGAGTTAAAAACTGTTCCTTTGATTTCGATTGCTGTGCCAAGCTATCCTCTACACCTTCAATGAATTGATATAGCTTTCTTTTCTCGCTTGGAAGAGAAGCAATAATACTTTTAGCAAATAGCTCCATCATTTTATCAGTCATCAATATTTCCCAATTAGCTATTCTTTTTCATATTGTATTTTTGTAAGAAGCGGTCCACTCTTCCACCTTTATCAGTGAATTTTTGTACCCCTGTATAAAATGGATGAGTGTCAGAACTAATCTCTACCTTTATTAGTGGATATGTATTTCCGTCCTCCCAGTCAATTGTTTCATTTGAGCGTTTTGTAGAACCTGTTAAAAATTTAAATCCACTGTTCGTGTCCATAAATACCACTTTTTGATAGTCAGGATGTATATTGGGTTTCACTTTAATCACCTCATCATTTATTCAAATCGAAATCGTTACGATTTATTTAAATTATAATACCTTGCTTCCCTAAAGTCAAATGTGCCTTAGATGTAAAGTCCCATCTCCTGCGACAATGTCAACTTATATTCAGTACACACTCAAGGTTCTAGTTTTTATAACAATGAGAAAATAATATTTACATAACCGAATTTTGAGTGTAGAATACAAATCGTAATCATTACTATTTAAGCTGGATAATTTTAAAAACAAAATGTTAGGAGTTTTAACCATGCATACAAAATCTTATTTACTAACCTCGATGCTGACAATAGGTCTGCTATTAACAGGATGTGGGAATCAAGAAAATCAATCAACAAACGCTACAGAAAGCAACAATGATACTAATATTAAGCTAGAAGTATACACAACCATTTTCCCATTAGAGGATTTCACGAAAAAAATTGGTGGAGATGAGATTACAGTCACTAGTGTTTACCCTCCAAATGTTGATGCTCATATATATGAGCCAACTGTTAAAACAATGAAAAATATCGCTGACTCAGATTTATTTATCTATACAGGTGCTGGTGTAGAGGGTTTTGCCGAACAAGCTGAAGAGACGTTACAGAAAGAAGACGTTCACATATTGAAAGCCGCCGAAGGTATTGAACTACTTAAAACACCTGAAGAACACTCACATAAAGATAATGCTACTCATGCGGAAGAACATTCACATGAAGATAATGCTGCTCATGCGGAAGAACACTCACATGAAGATGATACTGCTCATGAGGAAGAACACTCAGATGAAGATAATGCTGCTCATGCGGAAGAACACTCACATGAAGGTAATGCTGCTCATGCGGAAAAACACTCACATGAAGATGATGCTGCTCATGAGGATGAACATCATCTTCACGGAGATCAAGATCCACATGTTTGGCTTGATCCAATACTCTCTATTAAACTAGCAGAAAACATTAAAAATGCACTAATAGAACTAAAGCCAGAATCAAAGGAAATATTTGAGGATAATTTCACAAATCTAAAAGCCGATTTAACTGCTCTAAATCAAACATTTCATGAAACTCTTGAAAATTCAAAAACAAAATACATTCTAGTCTCTCATGCTGCTTACGGATATTGGCAGGATCGATATGGTCTTGAACAAATTGCAATAGCAGGTCTTTCTCCTTCTCAGGAGCCTAGTCAACAACAACTTACAGAAATTATTACAGAATCAGAAGAGCATCATTTAAAATACGTTTTATTTGAACAAAATGTACAATCTAACGTAGCGAGAGTCATCCAAGATGAAATCGGCGCTAAGTCACTGACCCTTCATAATCTTGAATCCGTAACAGAAGAAGACATAAAAAATAATGAAGATTATTTCAGTATTATGGAGAAAAACATTGAAACGCTTAAAACTGTGTTAAATTAATAAGATGATGTGTTGCTCAATGAGGTATGGTTGTAAACATACCTCATTTTATGCTTTAAATTCTTTCTAAAAGCTTCACCTTGAGGTCATCAATCAGCCTGTAAAGCTGATTCTTTTTTTGTTTCTTGGACATTTTGGTTACTAAGAACAAAACTAATAATGGCTGCAATGCTACAAATATATGGAAGGAATTGATAACCCCAATTAGATATGACATAACCACCAATCATTGAACCAATTGTGATACCAATATACAGAGCTGTATTATTCCACGCCATAACGATACCTCGTTCCTTTGGATATTCGACTGCTAATCGTGCTTGGTATGATGTAAATCCTGCATACCCAACTAAAGCCCATAGGAACAAAAAGAAATAAATCCAATAGCCAGATGAGAAGAATATTCCTAAACAAACGAATAGTACAGTTAAAATAATTAGTGTAGCTCTCGAAATCTTCCCTGCACCAAACCTATCTGTAAACTTTCCACTTATAAGACTTCCTAAAACAGCACCAATCCCATAAAAAGTAACAGCTAATGCGATTTCTGATGATGAGAATCCATTTTCAGAATAAAGAGCCGCTCCTAAGTAAACATATAGAGCATACATTGAAATCGCCCAAATGGTGGTTACACTCACCGAACCAAGTATTCTTAGGAGATTTCCTTCTAGTAAATTTCTTGTCACATCACTTTTAGGGACATATTTCCATGTTTTGAAATTTACTACCGCTAAAATAGTCCCTATAATAGCCATTACAACAAATACTGAACGCCAACCAAGAAAATGCTCTAGTAACGTACCGACTGGTGCTCCTGCCCAAAGAGCTGTTAGATGTCCTGAAACAACAATTGAAAGCCAAGTTCCCCTCCGACTTGATGGTGCAAGATCCCCGATAATGGCATAAATTAGAGGAGTAATTGCAGCAACCGACAAACCAGCTAAAATACGACTAATGATTAACCAGGTGAAAGAAGGTGAAAAAGCGGTTAAGATATTAGAGAAGGAAAATAACAATAACCCAAACGTAATAAAAATTCCTCTTCCATTTTTATCTGAAGCCCAACCAAAAAAAGGTGCTACAATAGCATATGTTACAGCAAAAACAGTTACCATCCATCCTGTCATCGCTGAACTAACATGATATGCTTCCGAAATGAACGGTAGTAACGGTGATACTACAAATAAATCAGTACCCACGAGAAACAAAGTGATCCAGCCAACACTTAAACATACTCTCCCTTGCGAGTTCATTCCATCCCCCATTTACACTTAATGTTATATATATATTCTTTAGAGTCTAAAAAGAACTTCTTGTTCAGTACACTCCCGTTAGAGGCATAACAAAAGGGCTGCCGCAGCAACCCTGAATCTTCAACTCTAGCATATTTAGTTTAATAAGGAACACTTCCAAAATACTGAACTACCGTAGCATACTCTCCAATTTCTCCTTCACTAGCACCCATTCTTGATCGATAATACTGTAAAAAACAGAGTCTCTTAGATAACCGTCAGGCATAACTACATGATTCCGAAGCACTCCTTCTTTTACCGCACCCAGCCGTTCCATTGCCTGCTGAGACCGCACATTACGACTATCTGTTTTTAACTGAACACGAATCGTCTCATGTGTCTCAAAGCAGTGTTTCAAAAGAAGATACTTACATTCTGTATTTACTCTAGTTCGCCAAACAGTTGGAGACAGCCATGTCCAACCAATTTCCAAGTTACGGTTTGCGATGGATATATTAAGAAAACGAGTGCTTCCCACTATTTTCCCCGATTCCTTATCGTAGATAACAAAAGGAAATTCGGTTCCTTGCTCTCTTGCTAGAAGTGCTCCATTCACAAGGCACTTCATATCTTCAATCGATTGAACCTTCATTGGCATGTATGCCCATATATCTGGATGATTTCCCGCATCAAATAATTCCTGTACGTGATCATCTTCCATAGGTTGTATCTTTACTCTATCTCCTTCTAATACTACTGGTGTTATCTCCATTATTCTTCTCTCCTTGTTCTAATTTGGTAGAATTAGATAAACAAACCCTTTCGAAGCAAATGCGCTTTTTTATAAAAGAGCTATTTCACACGTCTAATGATAATCGTTTATCAATACTCATGATATTAGTCGTTAAAATTATTGTAGCCTATACATCAAATAGATTTGATCTGCTAGATAGTCTGAACTATGATGAAGACCCTTTCTTATCCACCACATAATAATCCCTACCAATGAGGCTGTCTTAATATCAACAGAAACATAATCCTCTGGCAGATCCTTCATTGTCCTCTTCCTCCTTGCTTCCACTAATTTTTTTAGTAGTGAAAACAATTGCTCTTCAAACTTATTCATATTGAACAAATTAAGTAGATCATTTCTATGTACATATAAATAATCGAGTAATTGTGTAAGCTGTTGTTTTTCCGTTAAGTCCTCAGCATGAATTAAAGCAACAATTTTATCGGAAAGCTCATTTACTATCTCATCAGTAATTGTAATCAATAAATCCTGTATATCTTGGTAATGCAAGTAAAAAGTTGTCCGATTCAAACCAGCTTTTGCTGCAACCTTTTGTACATTAATACTTGAAATAGATCCTTCTTCCTTTAATAGAGATAGAACAGCTTTTTTCAACATTTCCTTTGTACGAGTTGTACGAGGATCTTCTTTTTTTGTAGTAGACATCCCAAAACTCCTCTGTAGATTTTTTATTCCTTTATCGACACATGCTATCCCCTTGTCTATTAGTGAACACTTTTAAAAAAACTGTTCATGGTAAAGGTTAGTATATTTTGTTACTATCAATTTTATCGACACAATGTCGATAACTCAACCTTTAAAGTGAAAGGAGTTTCTGAATGCAGAAGGAAATATCGGAGAGGAATAAAAAAATCTTATTAACTGTACTTATTACTGGTTGTTTTTTATCTACGCTAAATCAGACATTATTAAATGTAGCAATGAGTAGTTTAATGGACATATTCAAGGTAACACCTGCAACTGTACAGTGGTTATCAACAGGTTTTATGTTAGTTAACGGTGTGTTAGTTCCTATTACAGCCTTTTTAATGAAAAGATTTTCAACAAGACAGCTTTTTATTAGCTCAATGTTCTTTTTATTCATAGGATCAGTGCTATGTGCAAGTGCTTTGGATTTTAGCATACTTTTAACTGGAAGATTAATTCAAGCTATTGGTGCAGGTATTATTGTCCCTTTATTAATGACAGTTATTTTATATTTATATCCAAGTGAAAAACGCGGAAGTGTTATGGGGATAATTGGGTTTGCGATGATTTTCGCACCAGCTATTGCTCCAACTTTATCTGGGTTTATCGTTGAATATGTTTCATGGAGATGGCTGTTTATCGGATTAATCCCATTTGTTTTAATCGTCATTGCACTAGCCTATAAATATTTAATGAATGTTTCAGAAACAATAAAAGCCAAATTGGACACTACAAGTGTGATTCTATCTACTATTGGTTTTGGTTGTATTCTCTTTGGATTTAGTAGTGCTGGTAGTAAGGGATGGGATAGTCCTATTGTTCTATCAACAATTATTGTTGGGATGATCTTTACGACGATATTTTGTTTGCGTCAGTTAAAATCCAATGACCCTTTATTAAATTTATCTGTATTTAAATATAAAATATTTACTCTCACTTCGATAATCAATGTACTAGTTACATTGATTATGTACGCAGATTTAATACTCTTACCGATTTATTTGCAAGATGGTCGGGGCTTTACCGCCTTTGAAGCTGGACTACTTTTACTTCCAGGAGCTGTAATAAATGCCTTCTTATCCCCTGTTACAGGGAAAATGTTTGATAAATACGGTGCCAAGCCACTCTTTATTACAGGTTTAATCTTTATCATTATCTCCATGTGGGGAGTGACCGAATTAAAAGAATCTACTACCTACATGTATTTAATGATTCGCACTTGTATTCTAAGAATTGGATTGAGTTTCATTACTATGCCACTAAATACAGCTGGGTTGAACGCTCTTCCTCGCGAATTAGGTTCACACGGTTCAGCATTAAATAATACAGTCCGTCAATTAGCAGGTGCCATTGGTACAGCCGTTGTCGTTACAATATATACAATTCAATCAACTTCACATGCAACTGTTTTATATACGGAAAATGCAAATATTACAGCTACACAAGTGTCTAAATTAGCATCTATATATGGATCGAGTGATGCCTATGTATTTATGTTAGTTCTGTCTTTTATCGCCTTAATCATCTCATTCTTTACACCTAGAAAGGCTAAGCAAAGTAACTTGTCTAAAGAAAGAGACCTAAAAATAGTAAAAAAAACAGTGTGACAAAGGCTACTCCAATATACATCAGTTAAGCATATCTGAATTTTTCGGATGTGCTTTATCTTTTTAATTTAAGTTTAACTTTAACAAGATTCCTAGCCTATTTATCTTCGACTATCAATTATTATGGCCTATTGCTCCTGGCACCTTTTCCAACCATTCTTTTTCAATAAGGAGTCGAGTAACCTTCTCCGAAACAGCGCCAGCTTTAACAATTAGAGTTGAATAGGTTGCAACTAAATCATGTTTCATTACAGCACCTAGAGAAAAGCCATATTGGGACAATAATGAACCAAGTAAACCAGCAAAATGCGTCACCATGATTCGGTCGGATAATACTCTTTTCTTTGAATTGGTTATTTCTGCTGAAAAACCTGGCGGAATTGGTAATTCGTCTTTCTCTAACAATTCAGCCAATGCATGATATTGTTTTTTTGCTATCTTAACCCCTCTTAGAAATAATTCAGCTATTTCATCAGAGTCAGAAGTTTGGGCAAAACCTATACACAGTGCTTCTATAATCATTAGAAGATCCATGTTTAGATAGAGGTTAGCAAGCTCCATACTATTAATTGGACGATTATCTCCATGCCATCCATTTAAATAATCATTTTTTTGAATATACTCCGGATATGTCGGTGCGGGTAATGTCGGTGTTCTCCAATAGAACCCTTTATCTAGTAGAATATCCATCGCTCTCTCATTTAATTGGGTAGTAGAATTTAAACAATTAGTATGATATTTGCGTATATCTACTCTCGTGGCTGAAGCTAACGATCTAGAGTGGAATTCAAGACCTAGACGGGACCCAATATGCAGATAGTACAACAAAAATCGATCTGAAAACAAAATGGGAGAGCTTACATGAATATCCGATTCCGAAAAGCCAATTGGGATTGGATATCCCTCCTTACTAAGTAATTTTTCCCGTTCAATAAGAATTTCATTTGTATTCTTTAACGCATATGTATATAAATCCTTAATTTTTTCATCCTGTGATTGCTCACGAAATAATGTTAGATACCACTTTGACATTTCATTGATAGAATAGCCGGTCCATAGATAGCCAAGTTCAGAAGATGTTAGGGAAATTGACTTTGGGCTTCTCATTATGAGATCCCTCCTTTTTTTATTTTTATATAAGGTCGAAGTAAATAGCTTGCGACTTTAAGCGGGTTAATCGTTTTCGTGTGGAACAACTTTTCTCCCCAGTAACCTCCTAGTGAGTGAATGATTCGATCCAATCCATTATTCGATAATTGTTCCATTGCTCTTCTTAAAACTAGAGAATCTTCATAGCTCTTTCGAAATGGTTTCATTAACTCCTCATATTTTCCGAAACCGCACAAATCATAGGCGGCATAAATTCCACTTAATATAGATGCATACTGTCCAAAGCCCATAAAAGGCATCATGGTTCCGTAGCAATTTCCAATGTAAAAAGTATTTCCTACCCGCCCTGACCTGCAAATCCCTATTGGATATCGAGTAACTTGAAACTGATCGGTTATAGGTAATGCCTGTTTAAACTTAGAACGTACTTTTTCGTAAAAAAAATCCCAAAGATTATTGATGTTTACATTCGCATTTACGGGCAAATCTGGGATCGCAATAGAGATAGATGCTTCATTCTCTGAAAATGGAATAAGAAAGCAGTACCCATAAGGAGCTAGGTCGTAATCAATCCAAGCCATGACAGTATAGCGGTCAAAACTACCTTCAATTGTGGCGCCTTTTATAGATACAGTTAAATCTTCTCTGAAATTTCGTGTCTTCTTTGCATAAGCTCCGTCTCCAGTTGCTATAACTACATGTGAATATTTTCTAAGTAATTGTTCATATGTTTCCTCGGAATTAAAATAAATGGCTGATTTGGTTTGTTGTTCTAGCTGAGATTCAAATGAATCCTGTTCCCTGCCACGAATATTTGTGAAACCTAAATGTCCCTCTATGATCGCCTTTTCATATTTTGAATAAAGCTCCATTTTCTGAATATTTGAAGTAGGTTTAAGATAAATTCCATACTCTTCTGATAATGATGCAATACAATCATGAACTGGTCTTGTGAAAATTGACAGCAGTACCTCTCCGTTAACAAAACGATCCCCTACTTTACTTCGTTTTTCAAAGATCGTTGGAGTTATACCATTTCTTTCAAGAGTAATGGCACACGCTAAACCGGAGAGGCCGGCGCCCATGATAGCAATTTCCATTCCGAACCTACCTTTAAAATTTTGTATAGTAATAGCATTCCCTCTTTGTAATAATAAATGCCATCTAATTCCCAAATAATTGGTATTTTTATAGTGGATATGATTTTGGTTAGCTTTTTACCTAAAACAATTATATTTAAAGATGGGTAATTATTGATGTATCAATGACAACTATAAAGCCTTCACGTTCAAATTATCATTCTTACAATATTCTTAATGAATGAACTAAACGTTCAAAAAAAGTTAATTTTATCATATTTTATTACACATAAGTATTCACCGTTCTTATTCAACACTTCTGCTTGTTTATTTAAAATCTTCCATTACAAGACCCTTGGCAATCTTTACTTAAAATCAAAGACAGTACAGTTGAAATAGAAAGTAATAATCCAATTATATCCACAAAATAGTCCTATATTTAAAAATTACATGGTAAGCTATAAAGTATGAATATATTAGGGAGGAAGATAGATGAAGCAAGATATCTTGTTGCGAAACAATGTTCAAATCGAAGGATGCGGAAAAAGGACAATCATATTTGCACCTGGTTTTAATTGTGATCAAACGGTTTGGAATTCAGTTGCTAATGCATTTAAACAGGAGTATCGTGTTATTCTTTTTGATTATGTCGGTCTAGGAAAATCTGATATTCAATCATACGATTATAAAAGATATGGTACATTATCAGGGTATGTTCAGGATTTATTGGAGGTTTGTGCTGCATTAGACTTAAAAAAGGCAATATTTATTGGACATTCAGTTAGCAGTATGATCGGAATGCTAGCGTCAATTGCCCATTCAAATTATTTTTCTCATTTAATTATGATTGGACCCTCCCCATATTATCTGGACGATCCTCCTTCTTACTATGGAGGCTTTCAAAAAGAGGATCTTTTAGGGTTAATTGATATGATGGAAAAGAATTATATCGGTTGGGCAAATATGTTTGCATCACTTGTTATGAATAGCCAAGATCAGCCCTCTATAACAAAGGAACTTGAAGATCGATTTTGCTCTACCGATCCCCTCATTGCTCGTCAATTTGCTGAAGCAGCTTTTTTTGCAGATAATCGTGGGGATTTATCAAAAGTAACTGTTCCTTCTCTCATTATGCAATGCTCTAACGATATTATTGCTCCGACAGAAGTAGGAGAATACCTTAAAGTTCATTTGCCTTATAGTCAATATAAAAAGCTAAAAGCAACAGGACATTGTCCGCATATGAGTCACCCTGAGGAAACAATTGAAGTTATTCAAGAATACCTAAGAGCAACTGTTAAACAATAAATTCAAGGAGATCAAACTTAATGGATGAACAGTTGAACCATGCTCCAGGTGGATTTCTAACGTTATCTGAAGATGGAATTATTATATCTAGTAACCAAACATTACTAGAAGAACTAAATTACAGCTTACCGCAACTAATTGGTCAACATATTAATAAAATTTTCACCAAATCTGCTCAACTTTTTTATCAACTTTATTTTGTTCCACTAATTAAAGTAAATAAGAAAGTAGATGAGATGTATCTTTCGTTAGAATCAAAGAATAAAAAAGAAATACCTGTTCTTTTAAATGCACAGGCCAAGGTAAGGCAAAACGAAACTGTTATTGAATGTGTCCTAATTCCAATCCGGAAACGCGAGGAACTTGAAAATGCTCTGCTTGTAGCAAAGAAAGAGGCTGAAGCAGCCTTAATGGCAAAAAACAAGGCTGTTTCCGATTTAGAGATTGCTTTGAGATCCTTGGAAGAAAAGCAAGCAGAATTACTCAAAGTAAATGAGCTAAACCAAAAGTACAACATAGAAACAAAAAAGGAATTAGAGCTTGCCAGAAAAATACAAGAGACAACACTAACGGATTCTATCAGTAATGAATATATACATATCGAAGCATTCTATAAAGCATCTCATGAACTTTCAGGAGATATCTATGGGATTTATCAAATTGACAAGCATCGTTATGGGATCATCATACTGGATGTAATGGGCCACGGTATTTCTTCATCATTAATTACCATGTCTGTTCAATCATTATTTCAACGATTAATATCAAGAGAAGGGAATCCTGAAATCGTCATTAAAGAATTGGATCACCATCTGCATAGTCTTTTTCAAAATAATGAAGAGGCTTGGCATTACTGCACAGTTATTTATTTACTAATAGATACAAAGGAAAAGAAGATTGACTTTATTAATGCAGGACACCCACCTGCCTTCTTACAGAGTTCTAAGGGAATACAGGAGCTTAATTCTTCTTCACCTCCAATCGGAACATTTGAAGGGGTACAATTTAAAACAACAACAATTCCTTATCTAAGAGGGAGTAGGCTTCTTCTATATACCGATGGAGTGACAGATCCTTTTGGCTTTAATCATTTAAAGCCCTTGCTACAAGATAATAAAACAAAGCCAATGCATGATCTTAAAGAGATGATCATCCAATCAATGAATAACACGGAATTGGCTTATCATCAAAGTGATGATAAGTGTTTTTTGTTGATTGATTTGCATTAATGGAATACAGATGTCAAAAAAACCATTCATTCCCCATTTCTTCATTCTACACAAATTGACCCTGTAGAGTAGTTTTTTACGTGTTAACTCTACAGGGTACATTACATATTTCCGCATTTGTTGCTGAAGATCACTTCTTCACTATTTAAAGCGAAGTTAACTACACATTAAAAAAGTTTGTCTTCCTTTCTTCCTCCTATGTTACAGATTTGAGCGAAATTCATTAAATAATTCAAATTATGAATTACACAATTGAATAGTGATATTAAAAATTATTTTGAATAAAGTTAAAATTGGAGGTGTTGAAATTGACTAAAATATTTATGCATATAACTAGACTTTTGTTAGGAGTCATATTCTTTGGTGCAGGTCTAAATGGTTATTTTGTTATCTTTGGCATTGAACCGTTTATAGCAACAAGCACCGAAGCAATGGCACTATTCGAATTTAAATATCTATTAATTGTTGAAAAATCATCAGAAGTTTTATGTGGTATCTTACTTTTGATGAATCGATTTGTTCCTCTAACTTTGGCAATATTAACCCCAATTATCGTCAACATCCTTTTGCTTCACTTGTTTTCGGACCATTCCTTGCTTCCACTAGCAATTATACTTGTCATCCTTCATTGTTATTTGCTTTATTTATATAGAAAAAGCTTTAAAAGCATTTTTGAACAAAAACCAACTCTATGATTGTCGAAAGGTATTTCTTTCATCTTCGATTAACTTGATAATTGATCTTCAAGATTATTTTTAATGTACAGTTTCCTTCAAACGGATAAAATTGGGTATCCTTTTCTCTTACTTCTATGATGAAGAAGCATTATTTTCAAGATGAAACTCCTTCTTTATCACTGGTGCGTTTTTCCCGATTATTACGCATATCACAACTATAATAGCTAAACCAATTGTTAGCCAAGTAATCGATTCTCCTAAGAATAATACAGAAAATCCTATCATTAAAAAGGGTTGTAAGTATTGAATTTGCCCTACTCTAGAAATGCCTCCTAAAGACATCCCACCATACCATGCAACATATGCTAAGAACTGACTTACAACACCTAAATAAAACAAACTGATCCAAGCTTCGATTGGCGCTTCTAACATATTAACTGAAATACTGAAGCTGACAGGAATAATAAAAAACGGGGCACCAATTACTATAGCCCAAGCAATCACTTGCCAACTACCAAGCTCTTTTGATAATTTTCCACCCTCTGCATAACTTAATCCAAGTAAAAATACAGCCAGAATTAATGCAATATCCCCTGTTTGCAATTGCCCTAATCCTAAATAGAGAGCATATATAGTGACAGTTATCGCACCAATTGTACTGGCGATCCAATAGCGTTTTGAGGGTCGCTCACCCCCACGCCACATCGCAAAGCCAGCTGTCGCAAGCGGTAATAAAGCCAATTCAATTGCACCATGTGATACAGGGAGTGATTTCATTGCAAATGTAGTTAATAATGGAAATGCAAGTACGGCTCCAACAGTAACAATAAGCAAACTTTTGAACTGTCTTTTATTAGGTAACAATTGCTTTTTTATAATAAAGATAGTCCCTACAATAATAGCTGCAATAACTGTTCTACCTAATCCAACAATTACCTCACCAAAATAAGGTAGGGCAATGCTTGTAGCTGGTAATGTAAGACTAAAACAAACTACGCCAATAAAGCCCAATAACATGCCTCTTTTCATTTTAGTTTCCACTTAATTTCCCCCTTCTCAAGCATAAAAAAATATCAGATAATCATAGTTAAAAGGATTACGCTATTAAGCATGATTGTAATGAATATCAACTTTTTTTAAAACAAGAGAATTCCCCATCTGTCATGGTACAGATAGCGAAGGAGAATAGTTGTGACAACAAAATATATTGGCATTTTAGAATGGGTGAAACAACAAATCAGGGATGAGAAGTTAAAGACAGGAAATAAACTACCATCGATTCGACTGCTAGCTGAACAATTTCAATGTAGTAAAAATACCGTTGTTAAGGCATTACTTGAATTGGAAAAACAGCATATTGTCTATGCTAAACCGAAAAGTGGCTATTACGTAGTGGATCATTATCAAACAACTACTAACCATAAAATTGATATTGATTTTTTATCTGCGGGTCCAGATAAACGAACCATGCCGTATGAAGACTTTCAGCATTGTATCAATCAGGCGATTGACCATTATAAAGAACAATTATTTACTTATAGTGATCAACAGGGACTTCTTTCTTTACGGCTAGAGCTTGTGAAATATTTACAACATTTACAGGTGTTCACGAAACATGATCGACTTGTCATTACTTCTGGATCACAACAAGCCCTTCATATTCTGTCCATTATGCCGTTTCCTAATGGGAAAAAGAATGTATTAATTGAGCAACCTTCATACTTTGGTATGATAGATTCCTTACAGTTAAATCAAATTACAACGTTAGGGATTGAATTAACAATGGAAGGGATTGATTTTGAAAGACTTGAGAATTTTTTTCGAACCAATGATATTAAATTCTTTTACATCATCCCAAGATTCCACAACCCACTGGGACATCATTACACAAATGAGGAAAAGAAAAAAATTGTTGCTCTTGCAGAAAAATACGATGTATACATTGTAGAGGATGATTTTTTAGCAGAATTAGATATGGATTCAAAAGCAGACCCTTTGTTTGCGTACGAACCCACCGGAAGAGTTATTTATGTTAAGAGCTTTTCGAAGGTATTTTTGCCCGGACTACGTATTGCTACAGTTGTACTCCCTGAAAAAATGATCCCTTCATTCATTCATAATAAATTTAGTACAGATTTCCATACATCTCCACTTTCACAAGGGGCATTAGAAATATATTTAAAAAACGGTATGTTTCAATATCATGTAGAAAGCGTAAAAATATTGTACATAAAAAAAATGAAAACATTATTAGAAGCCTGTTCATTGTATTTACCTAACTATGTACAATTTACAAAACCAAAAAGTGGCTTTTATCTCACAATCTTTTTGCCTTCCCACATAAATATCGACAAATTGATTTACCTCCTACATGAAAAACATATATACGTAGACAATGCTTCAAGAATGTACTTAGCCGATAACCAAAAGAAAGCAATTCGACTAAGCATTTCACAAGTAAATGAACAAAAAATCAATCTCGGTATTCAACTATTAGCAGAAACTATAATTGATCTGTATGAAAGAAATAAATACAATCCACTCTCATTTAATTTCTATCATTAACCAACTTTGAAAGGGGAGGAGGGCGAATCCGCTCGGATCATCAGAGTGAACTTCAGTTCCATTTTGGATTGGGCTCTATGTTATTTGTAGAATATTGTTCCTTAGTGTTTCTGGAAATTCAGATTATTTACCTAAGTTACAAATGGATATCTTGATCCACGTTTGACTTGTGTCCTAAAATATCTATAACAAACAAAAAGGAGGCTAAAATTTATAGAACCCTCCTTTTTGTTTAGTAATTTAATTCTACTTATTGTGCTACTTTTACAGTCTGACATCAACTACTAACAACATACATACTACGTGGCAAACAAAAGAATCAATAATCCAACTCTTAACTTTTCTTTAATATTTTAATTTTATTACCCGAAGGATCCTCAACAGTCAGTTCCTGATTTTCCTCTAGATAATTGTACTTTAATTGATCAAGATTTTCTTTTGCATCATTATACTCTTCTTCAGTAAAATGAAGGGTGAAAAACTTTAATCCTAATGCATTTTTCGGAGGTACAGGTAACCCTTTTCCTGCCCAAATGTTCATCCCTATATGATGGTGGTATTCATCTTTGGAAACAAAAAGCATATGAGTATCTTTCGCAACAATACGAAGCCCAAGTGCTTCCACATAAAATCTCTCTGATTCTTCTATGTTTGATATCTGTAAATGCATATGACCTATTCTTGTTTTGCTTGGTAGGCCATTCCAAGTATTCCCTTTTATTTCAGCGAATAAATTCTCAGCATCCAACGGGTTTGTCGCTCCGACATAACCTCCGTTTTCGTCTCTAATCCACTGACTAGAATCTCTGTCTACATATATTTCAATTCCGTTATTATCAGGGTCTGCGAGGTATACGGCCTCACTATATTGATGATCTGAGGCACCTTGTATAGGATAGCCACTTTCTAATAAATGTTTTGTAGATAAAGCTAAATCCTTTCTAGTAGGAACAACAATCGCAAAGTGATATAGACCTGTTGTTCCAGGCGGTCTTTCAACAAATGATTCTTCTTCTTTTAATATGAGTTGCGGAACCAGACCATTTGTTGTAAGTGTTGCTGTTTTTTCATCTTGCTCTAATAATTGAAACCCTATTAATTCCTCATAAAAAGTTAAAGAACGATCTAAATTAGAGACTTGCAACTCTACATACCCGATTCTAGGTTCCATAACCCCTGTATAATTTTCCAAACCCACTACTTCATCACGTCCTTCCTTTTTTAGAAATATAAATAATGCCACTATAATAGCAAAGATGATAATTACTGAAATGATCGTCATATTCTTCATCTTTATAACCCGATAGGCCTCTCCTCTTTTATCGAAATTATCATTTGTTCCTTGCTTTTGATATATAATGATCTAAAGAATAAAGCTTACTTCCGTTTAGTAAGAAATAGGCTGACATTGCCAATAATGCAAGATCATACGCGTAGCCTCCAATAAAACCTGCAGCTAATTGAACCTTCACAATTGCCCCTAAAAGCACTAAGATAAAAAGTCCTCCCACTATACGTGTAGCCAAACCAAGTAGCATTGCAATCCCACCAACCAACTCGATAATTGCCACTGCATAAGCCAAGAACCCAGGCAATCCAATGCTATCAAACCATCCAGCTATATTTCCAATACCACCTTGAAATTTTGCAACACCATGTCCTATAAAAATAACTCCTAGAACCAATCGTAGTAAAAGTGCACTAATATCTTGTTTATTTTTCATTATAGATCCTCCTAAAGAAATAATTTTTATCAAGCCAAATTCATGTTTCGTAACAACTAATTTTTATCCCCCTAACTATCACCTTTTTCTAAAATATTTTGTACAGCTTGCTTTGAGACAGAAAGTAAGGTGTAACTTTATCAAAAACAATTATTCATATTAGAAAACTAATATACAAAAAAATAAGAAAATCATGTTGTTTCCTAATAGGAATATTAATTTTCTATATGGTAACAACAAGCTTGTAGACTGTCAATGATTTTGCTACTATTATAAGTATCGTAAACAGAAATGATATAGAGGTGAGTAGGTTGGATATAGGATCTAAAATTCGATCGATTAGAAAT
Source organism: Metabacillus sp. YM-086 (assembly GCF_048059995.1). NCBI lineage: Bacteria > Bacillati > Bacillota > Bacilli > Caryophanales > Bacillaceae > Metabacillus > Metabacillus sp. YM-086. The sequence continues at coordinate 26,904 of NZ_JBLUOI010000027.1, forward strand.
AAAAAAAAAATCACGATTGCACAAATGTGTGAAGGTACAGGGCTATCAAAAGGCTTTATAAGTAATGTTGAAAACAATAATACGTCACCCTCCATAAACACACTAAATACCATTGCGGAATTTTTGAAGGTACCGCTACCCTACTTACTATTAGAAAAAAAACAGCACATGCGTGTTGTTAGAAAAGATGCTAGAAGAACCTCGTCATTAAAAGATTTAAAAATTGAGCATATAACCTCAAAAGGACCATTACGAATGATGATTGTTGAGTCGCCTCCTGGATTTGCCATCGGGGAAGGTGAACCCCATGCACATGAAGGAGAGGAAGTCCATTTAGTGCTAGAAGGAAAAGTACTTGCTGAACAAGGAGAAGACTCATTTATCTTAGAAAAAGGCGATTCTTTTAGCTGGAATGCAAGTGTTCCACATATGGTAAAAAACATTGGAGACACAAAATCAGTCATCCTAATTGCCATTTATTCAGACACAAAATTGGACGATCTATTATAGGCCCTAGTGGCTAGAGAAGAATACAAAGTTGGATAGGCTAGCAAAGACATTGCTAACCTTTTTTTATACTCCATCGTACTCCTTTACTACTTTTGCATGGTCTTCATAACCCTATTCTTTTATTAATAGGTTGCTTTCAATTGTATACTTTTCCCTTGTTTATTTGGTTGTCCTTTTATAACAAAGTGTACAAGATAAAAGACTAAAACCAATTCAGAATAATCAACCCTACAATCGACAAAATGGATCCTGGAATTAAAATAATTGACGTCCACAAAAATAAGCTAATTAATATTTTGGAGTTACAATGTGTTAATCATTAACTAAGCTCCCTCCATTGAAATAAAAATGGACTGAACGACAAAAAGCCGATCAGTCCATTAACTACCATGCTAACTCATTAATAAACTTTAACGTTTCCAAAAAAACATTGTTGCTCCTTATTCACCGAACTTACACTTAAGCAATTTAACAAGCTTTTCATCTCTCTTTTTTCGCTTGATATATTGATTAACCTCAATCAAAATTACTATTTAATTAAGTAAAACCTACATTTTTTATCTAAAGCCTTCCGAATAAATACGAAAACGTTTAGATACAATATATTCGTATACTCCATTTTTTACGAAATGTGGTGAATTTTTGTATACTGCTCTTTTACTTTTCTTTTTAATCTTTCTATTTCTTAAAATAAATAAATTTCAAATAACTACAATCATTCCCATTTGGCTTTTCATCATACTAGTCTCAGGGTTAGTTATTAATTCGTTTTTTACAAACTTACAATATATCGATAAGCCAAAGAAAGCTGTTCCATACCTTTCTCTGCTCATAGCTCAAAATCTTTTATTGCCTTTAGCAATACTCTCTATTTTAAATGTTTATATTTCAATAAAGCCTCGACTCAAAGCATACACAGTCATCTTGGGGAGCATTATTATATTTATAGGTGAAATATTTCTAGAACACTCAGGTGTATTCAAATACCGTCAATGGAATGAATGGTTCTCCATTGTCTTATGGTTTTCGTTAATTTTTATTTCACTTGCTTTTTATCGTTTCATTGATTTTCTTGAAAAGGATTGAGAATCATAAATGTTTAAATTGCCTATTATTTTTGACAAAAACGAATGGTTTGTCATGATATCAATGGTAGTATTATTGATTTGCTTTATAGCCATTCCAAAAATAATTCCTAAAAGCTTAACTATAACAATAATGTTATTTTATGCTGTTTTCGGATTAACTGCTGATGTCCTTATTGGTGTTGACTATCCCTTTAACTTTTATAGAATTATGGATTCTCCAAAGCTAGAACTATTCGATGTTCTAGTCTATGTTGTCAACTATTCTCTCTATGGTTACTTTTTTTCATATATCCTCTATAAATGGAAGATTGAAATTAAATATTTATTATTATTTATTCTTTTATGGATCGCGTTAACAGTTTGCTTGGAATGGATGTCTGTAAAGTTCAACGTATTCACATATAAGAACGGTTGGAATACTTGGTTCTCCGCTCTATCGTATCTGTTGATCTTTCCAGCTAGTGCAATTATTAATAAAGTATTCATTCACTTTTGGAGTATAAAAACAATGAAATAAATTATTCCAGTGCAATTTTGGTTTAAAGGCCTAGTCGGATGCCTTATTGCATTCTGTTTCGATTTACCCATACCCATAGATTCCAGTCTTTTGTATTTTGGTAACTTTCTTGATAGTGAATAATAATTTCAGTTTCGTCATTTGAAACCGCTTGCAAATTCTAGCTAGAAAAAACAGGCAATAGCATTGCAAACACAACTAGTAAAGAGACCGTCTTTTTTATAACGTTTTTACCAAATTTCATGTTATCCATCCTTTCCTTTTAGAATAATTTATACATTTTGGTGGTAAACTACTAAATCTATCTATAAATATTTACCACTTAAATTAAGTTTAATTGGTTATTATTTTTTAATAAATATTAAATAAAGCGTTTTTATATACTTTTTTCCGGAATTCTACTATAGCTCTTTTTCATTATAAATAGCATATACTTAAAAGTTTTCTTATCTAATTACTCGATATCCCTTAAATCTTATATATTGTCTATTTAAAACTTATAATTTACTTGTTATATTAAAAATCTAATCATTTTCGACATTAAATGAATACTATTAATTAATTCGGGATGATCCAGGAGAGAGATCTCCTTTAAGCAGATAAATTCGAACATCATTTTTTGGACATTGTGCAATTTTCGTTTACGAGGGGCTAGTAGCCGTTTATGTTCAAAAACAAGAAAGCCCCAATCCCTTATCTACCAAGGAACTGAAGCTCACATCTAATGAACCGAGAGGGATTCGAACCCCCACCCCCAACCTGTCAAAATTGGGTGGGTAATTAATAGAGTTAAATAAGTATTGGTAAATCAATGTTTTTGGCATGTGGTTGTAAAATAAGTTATTTTAAAATCAATCCACTTGTTCTTCACGGTGGCTCTGGTACTCCTGAAGACCAAATACTAAAAGCCATTGACCGGGGCATCCGTAAAATTAATGTGAACACAGAGGTTTCATTAGCTGCAGTCAAAACAATTGCTAATGATCTCCACGAAAACCCTTCCATTCACTTAAGTAATTTAATGACAGCTGCACAAGATATGATGTCGGAACAGATGTATCAAATTATTGAAGTATATAAGAACAATTAGTCAGTAAATCTTGCCCTATTTATTTAGTTATGCTAAATAATAAAAATCCCCTCGAATTTTATTTCCAAAAGAGGGGATTTTTGATATTTATAAAGTAGTTTAAATAAATCTTTGTGTAGGCAGTTTTATTAATCGATACTTCTAACACTTAGTAAGAAACTTACTTTCTGCACCATGTCGACTATAGTCAAAAGTAGTTTGCGGTAAATCATTTGTTCCAAATGACACTCTCTTTAGCAGTAGCTTCTTCAATCCGCTCATGTGATGGACCAAATAAATTTAAAATCACGACTCCACAAATAATTAACAAGATACCTAGTAGACTTGAAATCGTCACTTTTTCTTTCCATATTAATACGGATATAACAACTGCAATAATTGTACCTAACCCGGACCAAATAGCATATGCTATATTTAATGGGATTGTTTTTAATGAAAGTGATAGAAAGAAAAACGAAAAGGTATAACTTAAAATAACACCTATAGAAGGACTTAACTTAGAAAAACCAGCTGAAGCTTTTAACATGGATGTCCCAACTAATTCTCCACAAATCGATATAACTAAATATAAATATGCCATAGTCTTTACCTCCTTTAAAATAACGAAACCTCCAATGTATCTTGAAGGTTTTCGCCTTTAGTCATATTTTTATAGCTATCAATTTCTTAATAATAGCAATCTAACAGAAAAAGAATGTGTTTTAAAATCAATAACTTTTCACTTTTTCAACAGCATGCCCACCAAACTCATTTCTCAAAGCCGATACTACTTTCCCAGTGAAAGTATCCGTACTTAATGAGCGATAACGCATTAAAAGGGCCAATGCAATAACAGGTGTAGCTGTTTGTAAATCTAGTGCCGTTTCTACTGTCCATTTCCCTTCCCCAGATGAGTTCATCACCCCATTTATTTCTTCTAATCCAGCATCCTTAGAGAAGGCACGTTCAGTTAATTCCATAAGCCAAGATCGAATAACTGACCCATTATTCCATACTTTTGCCACTTGTTCATAATCGTATTGAAATTCACTTTTTTCTAAAATTTCAAAACCTTCACCAATAGCAGCCATCATACCGTACTCAATACCATTATGTATCATTTTCAGATAATGACCACTTCCAGCCTTTCCAGTATAAAGACAGCCGTTTTCAACAGATGTGTCTTCAAAAATCTCTTTCACAACATTCCAAGCGTCCCAGTCTCCTCCAACCATATAACAAGCACCGTTTCTAGCACCTTCCATACCGCCAGATGTTCCAACATCCATAAATTGAATGCCAATTTTTTCAAAACTATTATATCTAGCAATTGATTCTTTATAGTGTGAGTTCCCTGCATCAATGATAATATCATCAGCATCTAACAAAGTGCATAGCTCTGAGAGTACTTGATCAACAACGGCATGTGGAATCATTACCCATAGAATCCTAGGTTTCTCTAATGACTGAACAAGATCAATTAAACGGTGATATCCTTCAGCTCCATCTCTTACTAATTCTGAGACAGCATCTTTATTTAAGTCATAAACAGAAATCTCATGACCTTTATCTAATAAATTTTTCCCTATATTTAGCCCCATTTTCCCTAATCCAATTAGTCCAATTTTCATTAATTTACCTCCTACTATTTTTTAATACACCATTGTTAATGGTATCGTTAAACGTTATAAACTTTATTACACTACTTGCTATGACTTTACCACCACTTAAACCCATCATCTTCTACTAAATAATTAGATTCTATCGGGCCTACTGTACCAGATTGATAGAAATAAAGAGGTGCTTTATTTTCTTCGAAGGCTTCTAATACTGTTTGAACCCATTGCCATGATAATTCGACTTCCCTCCAATGGGCAAAGAAAGTGGAATCACCTTTTAAAGCATCGAATAATAAAAGTTCATAAGCTTCTGGAACAGTTTGTTGATTGTTATAGTAATTCACTTTTACTGGTTCTATTACACCATTAAATGGGTTTTTCATATTCAATTTTAATGATATAGATTCAGTAGGATTAATTGAGATCACCATACAGTTTGGGAGTTGCAATGAACCATTATTCTTAAATTCTATGACTATTTTTGTACACTTTTCCTTCATTCTTTTGCCAGTGCGTATATAAAATGGGACTCCCTTCCATACTTCATTATCAATCCATATACGTGCTGCAATAAATGTGTCGTTATGAGACAGTGTTTCCACTCCAGGCTCATCTCTATAACCAATCACCCTTTCACCTGCTATTTCACCAGACAGATATTGCCCCCTAATTACGTGGCTCTTTACTTCCTCTTTTTCTAATAGTCGTAAAGACTCCATAATTCTAATTTTTTCAAATTTAATAACTTCAGGGGTGCTATTCTCTGGTAAATTCATAGTTGTCATCATGAGAAGTTGTAGTAAATGGTTTTGTAGCATATCTCTTACTGCTCCAGCTTGATCGTAATAACCTGCTCGTTCTTCGACACCAACCGTTTCACTTGCGGTAATTTGTATATTTGCTACATGCTGGTTATTCCATAGTGCACGAATAATAGGATTTGCAAATTTTAAAGCTTCAAGATTTTGCACCATTGGTTTTCCTAAATAATGATCAATTCGAAAGATTTCATGCTCCAGAAAACTTTTTGTTAACTGTTCATTTAATTGTCGTGCAGAATCTAAAGTATAACCAAACGGCTTTTCTATAATGAGTCGCTTCCAGCCCTTTGTATGACCTAACCCACTATTCTTTATATTTGATGAAATATCATTTATTAATTCAGGAGCAACAGATAAATAAAACATCCTGTTTTCTGGAATTCCAAGTCTAGCCTCAAGATCCTTAACAGTATCTAATAAAGAGATATAATCAGAACTTTTTTTAGCATCAAATGAAATATAGGAAAAAGCTTGAAGAAAATCTTTGATATCAACATTATCATTTCGTGATTCTCTCGAGAACTTTTTGATGGATTCGATGACATGCTTTTGAAATGTAGATGTCGACATTTCACTTCGCCCTAAACCTATTACTCTAAAAGTCTTAGGAAACTTTTCATTAATAAACAAATTGTATAGTGCTGGGAAAATTTTTCTTTTTGCTAAATCTCCTGATGCGCCAAATAAGATAAATGTCATCGGATCTAGTTGAGTAGGTAAATCTAAATGTGATAATCCTTTATGGTTATTCTTACGAGAAAAAGCTAAGCTACTCATCATTTTCCTCCTCTTTTCTTTCATTACCTAAATATGGAGTCAGTATAACTCTATTTGTGATTTTTAGTAAGTACGCATTTTTATATCATATAGTGTCAAAAACAATACCATGTAATTCACATCTTTTAAAAATAGATTGAATATGAGAGATAAATTTATTTCCCTGTCAAATTTACTAACAAGTGACTTTTAAATCCAACTTTTAAATGTAAAAATTAAACAACTCTAAAAGATATCAGCTAGAAGATGATAGAAGTTATGCTAACGAAACTCCAAACGGAATGAGGTGAAAGAATGGATGAAAACAAACGATCATTTTGAAACGAAGAAGATTATGACCATGGGTACTGTAAAAGAAATGACAGGCCTTTCAGAGCGACAAATAAGATATTATGAACAGAAAAAACTAGTATTTCCAGATAGATCCCCTTCAGGTACACGTAAATATTCTTTATTAGATATAAGATTATTAATGAACATTGCAGAACAAATAAAAAAAGGAATTCATACAGATTTGATTCGAAAGCAAATACACGGAGAAAATCTACCAATCTCTTAATGAAAAAAGGTCATTTTTTAAAAGCATGTTATATTATGTAACGCTTTTTTTGTAATTTTCCCAATATTCAAGAAAACAAACTTCTCCATAAAAACATAATGTGGCAAGATAACGTTATTCCAATAATTAAAGTGATAAGCAAAGACTTTAAGGAAAAAAATTTATAGGAGTGAATGTGATGAACGAAGGCACTTTAACAGAAATGAATGTTGATTATTTGAGCCAAAAACCGGGTGTGCAATTAATTAAAGCTGGTACTTACCAAAAGAAAGAACTTAATGAACAATTAGGAATTCCTAATTTAAAAAGCCAAATTATTGATGTTCCGATAACTGATAAAAATGATGGTTTTCAAATAGGATATTTTTCTATGCAGCCTTCAGAGGATTTTGAGTTTACTTATACTTATCTTGAAGCAAAGGTCGTTCTTAGTGGGAAAATTGTTATTCGTGATGACCAAGGAATTAAGTATGTTGCTGAAGCAGGAGATGTACTACTATTCACACCTGATACAACAGTTATTTTTGATAAAGAAAGTGATGGGCAAGCAATTTATGCAGCTCATCGTTTACCTGAACCAGCATTTATGTAAAAATTTTTTCTAACATTCTAGTAAGCATTCTACACAATGTTTTTTGTAGAATGCTTACTATTTTTAAAATCATAGATTTAAATTTTAGGAGGATTCACATGACTGAAGAAAAGTTAAACCATATTGATAGTGATACTCGTCCCTTAGCTGAGCGTTTTCCATTCCCATTTAAATCTGATTCCTACCGCTATTCCAATAACGCTGAGTCTCTTGTTCCGCCATTTGTTTTAAATATTACACCGGAATACTTTCATGAAATAAGTGAAAAGAGAAGAGTCCTAGACAATAACAAAGAGCGAGCTTTTCAATCATTCCCTCATTCAATTGATGCACAATGGGAGATCTTTGAAATGATTGTTGATGAAATGACAAAGAGATTTCCAACCTATTTCAGTATTAAAAAAATGGATGATATGTGGACATTTTATAACCACTTATTAAAGGAAGAACAATCTTTTGTTTTCGGTGATTCAACGACTTTACCTTACGAACCACTAGATTTTATCGGCCGACATGTTCAAGAAGACTTGGTTTATCTTGCGAATAAAGACGGAGATCTTTATATGGATGCTGGCCAGCTCTGCTTCCCCGCTAACTGGTCAATTGCCTTTAATCTCGGTATGGCTTTTACGGAGTTTCATTCCCCAGTTCCTCATTTCTCTGATAGTGGTTTGGCGGAGAAAGTAAGAAACTTCTTATTAAGGATGGAACCTGGCAATCCTTGGACCCGTTTAAATTGGACTCTTACAGTTGAACATATCCTTGATACATTCCCTGAAAACTATGATGAATGGGGATCGAAAAAGGAGAACATCACTTCTGAGAATATTGGGGAGCTCGTTCACCTAAGAGTTGAAGATCAACGACTATTTCGTCTACCAAAATCGAACGGAATTCTTTTTAGCATTCATACTAGTTTAATGCCAATAGAAGAACTACAAAAAAATGAAGAGTGGTTAACTCGCTTTTATCATGTTTTAACTGATTTACCTGATTACATTTCTCAATATAAAGGTTTTATTACGTATAAGGATAAAATCATACAATATTTAGAAAATATCTTACGAACAAAAGTAGGTGCCATAAAATGAATACCTTAAAGTGCAAAATAATGAAGGAATATAGAATTTTTGATTCCATTTATAGTGCTGAGGTTAAGGTTGAAGACGGTACTTTTCCTAACGATGTAGGCATCTCAATGGCTACGACTAAAGTAAACTCAATTGTCAGCTATCAAGTTATCTCAAAGAAAGACAGATTAGTTCGTCTTTTTTACCAATCGAGTAATAAATCACCTTTTATTGAATTAACATTCAATAGTGATAATCAGCTATCAATGCCTAATCCATTGAAAAAATTTCTACTATTTCTCGATGAATCTTCCCTTATCGTAAGCCTGGCACTTATTCGTTATTTATCTACTAAATCTATTAACTGCTATGTTTATTTTTTGACAGATATGAATAATGAGGATCATAAATCTCTTTATTTTCAAGATATTCTTGGGGAAAGATTCTCAAGGATATCCCCCTCACATGAAGAAATTAAGCAAATTCTCCATTCTCAAGAGATCGGAACAAGACTTTTTCTATTAGGGAAATGGTCAACAGTTGACGATATAGAAAAAATTGCAAATGATATTGGATTCACCAATGAGGAAATTGATAAACATGGTGTAGGTGAAAAAACAGACCATATATTCTGTGCAAAGTGTTATCAATTTAATCTGAAACAAGATCCCTTACAAGAAGAAGCAACATGTAGTCATTGTCAAACAAAATTAGATGTTTCCAATCATTTTTCTAAAAGACTTAACGCTTATCTAGGATATATACATGTTTAAAAAGGAAGGAGTTCAATAAGATGACCACAGCTACAATAGACGTTATAGTTGAACAGATTAGAGAGGAATCACCAAATATAAAAAGCTTTAGACTCGTACCAGCAAATGGTACTAACCTTCCACGTTTCAGTGGTGGTTCACACCTCACTACGTATTTAGAAACCGAAACCGGTGTGCTTGAACGCCATTATTCCCTTACAGCTGACCCTGATGTCAACAATTACTATGAAATTGCCATTCGCCGAAGTGAACAATCTAAAGGTGGATCTATTTATTGGCACGATAAAGTACATGAAGGAAAACAACTGTCTGTAAGCTATCCTAAAAATCACTTTCCTCTAAGCTTTCAAGCAAAGCACCATGTTTTTTTTGCTGCTGGGATTGGCATTACTCCCTTTTTAGCAATGGCAACAGAATTAAAAAAACAGGGTAAATCATTTGAACTTCACTATGCAGCACCTTCCAAGGAAAACTGTGCTTTTTATGATTTACTTTCAACAAAGTATAAGGACGTAACACATTTCTACTTTTCAAATGAAGGTCGTAAAATGACTTCTACTCTTATGGAAAATAAGCCAATCGGGACGCATGTTTATTTTTGTGGTTCAGAGGCAATGATGAGAGAATTTGCAGAGGCAGCAAAAGGTATTGGTTACCCTGAAAAAAGTATTCATTTTGAATTATTCACCCCTCCCGACTTTGGTCCTCAACATCCTTTTCAAGTAAAGTTACAGCAAAGTAACATTGTACTTGATATCCCAGAAGACCAATCTTTATTAGACACTCTTTTAAATCATGATATTCAAGCCCCGTATTCTTGTAAGATAGGTGGTTGCGGAAGCTGTCAAATTGATGTATTGGGCGGTGAAATTGATCATCGGGATTTCTTTTTAAGTGAAGCTGAAAAAAATGATGGAGAAGTAATGTTAACTTGCGTATCTAGGGGAAAAGGTTGTATCACACTAGATTTATAGTGATTGTTCAGGGTAAGTAGAAATCTTACCCTTTTTTTGTGCTTTTGTAATGGCGTATTGCAAAGATGTCTTAAAAGTACGATTGGTAAATCATGAATAATGTAGGGTTTCTTGCGGAACGGCGGATAATGTTTGGAGTATGGAGGGTAAGCGCCACTCTTTGATTCGTAATTCTCCTTCTATGGCGGGTTTCATTCCTAACAGCGGGTAATGGTCTGGCTATGGTCGGTAAATTTCACTCTTGGTTAGCAAATCTTCTTAAATGGAGGATTCAAGTTAAATTCTAGCATTATAAGCGAAGATCGAGTCACAGTTTCATACTGCCTTCATTAACTAATCTTTTCTTCACTAACCCTTATCCTTCATTCCCTCCTTCTAAATAATAAAAACCCCACTTCAATTGCTATGTCCTTAAACAATTGAAGCAGAGTTTATCCTAGTTTCTACTATTATATTAGTTGATTCCTTCGACCTTTACTGGGATCGTAAATTCTTGATCCCAACTTACTTTTAACTCCTCTTGAATTCTTGGATATAAATTCTCGGTCTCTGTGAATGAATGTCGTTCATGTCTCATCATCGTCATAATGAGAGCACCTACCATAATGACAGCTAGAACTAGTGATAGCCACATTCCAAAAGAAGCAGGACCAAAAGTGAAGTATGCACCAATATTTTCCCAACTTGTTATAGGACTTGTTTTCATAACGTTCCCTCCATTATTTATCCAATTTTATTTTTGGCTGATACTTTTAATTTTTCTCTATCTTGAGTTGAAGGTATTCCTTCTGGATAAGCAGATCCTGGTATTTCGGTTAAATCAATACCAATAATTTCAGCCTGTTTAGGAATTCTTAATACATTCAATTTTTTCATGACGAGTGAAATAACATATCCAGGTAAAAATCCTAGTGCCATAATAATGACGGCACAAGTTAATTGACCCATAAAGGAAATTGCAGGACCATTTAAATTTGGATAGCCTGAGGCAAAGATTCCAACTGCAAGAACAGACCATATTCCTATAAATCCATGGACCGCAATGGCCCCAACTGGATCATCTATTTGTTTCTTTTCAAGGTAACTACCAATTAGCGGACTAATAATCCCACCGATTATCGCAATCAAAAATGCCAAAGCAGGGTGATAAAGATCTAAACCAGCTCCTACTGAAATCATTCCTGCAAGCCCACCAGAAGCTACCCAGAAAGGATCTCCTTTTGTTATGAGGTATGAACCAATAAATCCACCAGCTAATCCCATCAAAGCATTAAAAGTAAAAGCAGATAAATTTGTAGGTGTCCCGTAAATCGTTAACCATTCTCCATTACTCACAGCAATAATACATCCACCTAAAAATCCAAAAAACCCAACAAAAATTAACATTAATCCTAATAAAGTAGAAGGAAGATTATGTGGTAAAATCCTCACCGGCTTCCCATCTTCGGTATACTTCCCTATTCTAGGTCCTAGATTTATTAAGACACCAAGAGCAAAGAAACCGGCGATTGCGTGAACGACTCCTGCTGCTGCTACATCATGATAACCTAGCTTTGTTAAGAACCACCCTTCACCATGCCAGCCCCAAGATGCTGCTAGGTTCCAAAGAACGGATCCTAAGACGATCGCTAAAATCATAAAAGCGCTAAGACGAATTCTTTCTATAATAGCACCTGAAAGTATGGATGCGGTTGTTGCTGCAAAAAGAGCAAAAGCTCCCCAAAATATCCCGCTAGCGTGGTCCGTAACATTTGGTCCCATGTTTTCACTCCATGGTAAAGCTGCCATTGCTACTTCAGTCATCCGAGGAATGAGGCCATCTGGAAATGCATTATAGATCCACCAACCGAAAAAATAAAATGTAGGTACAACGACCGCAATCGTCATAATGTTTTTCATAGCTGATGCGAGTACGTTTTTAACTCTTGATACACCAACTTCATAGGATAAAAACCCGGCGTGTATTAATAACATAAACGCTATACACCACCAATAGAATGCTTCAATTGTAGTGGCAGAAAAAATCTCAAATGTTTTAGCTAAATCGTCCATATAATCAATCCTCCTTTTTTAGGTTTAATAGCTCTTTCTATAATCCTCCTTTTCCTTCAATTATCTTGCTGATGTAATAATCTCAAAATTCAAAAAATAAACAAACCATATTTTCTCTTATTTTGGGAAAATCTTAATTTCACTGTTAGGTAATATTACAAAAATAATAAAATCAAAGCATAATCTTTTCCATTGAGCATTATTTTGTTATAAAAACTTACAAAAAAAGACCAAATCTATAAGATTTGACCCAAGTTTTTTCCATTAAGAAATTGCCTTTTTAGTAGGATCACTTTCATTTGTTGAAGAGTATGCTGGTTCTTCATGAAAGCTTAAGTCTAACCCCATTAGTTCATCTTCTTTACTCACTCTAAGTGGTGTAAAGATACTAACAACTTTTAGGATAATAAATGTACCAATTGTCGCTAAAGCTACTGCAGTAAGTACACCTATACATTGATGCAATAATTGTTCAGCATTTCCATAAAATAAACCATTGTTTCCAGCTTCATTCACTGATTTTGTTGCAAATAATCCAGTGGCTATCGCACCCCAAATCCCACCAAGTCCATGAACTCCAAATGCATCTAAAGTATCATCGTACTTAAAGCGAGCTTTTATAAAATGAATACCAAAGAAGCAAACTGGTGCTGCTACTAATCCAATAATTAAAGCTGAAATAACTGTTACAAATCCGGCTGCTGGTGTAATACCTACTAATCCAGCAATTGCTCCTGTTGCTGCCCCAACTAATGTTGGACGTTTACGTATTTTCCATTCAATTAATAACCATCCAAGTCCACCTGCTGCTGCAGCTACCTGTGTATTTGCAAAAGATAAAGCCGTTAAACCATTTGCAGCAAGAGCACTCCCTGAGTTAAATCCAAACCAACCAAACCATAATGTTGCAGCTCCAATTAAGAAAAGGACAATATTATGTGGTTGATGATCCTTCTTTAAATGTTCAAATCTAGGTCCAATCACAATAGCTGCTGTTAAAGCACTTACCCCAGACAAGATATGGACAACTGTTCCACCTGCAAAGTCTAACTCTCCCATTGTGAAGAGCCAGCCTCCTCCCCAAACCCAGTGAGCCATTGGTGCGTAAATAAACGTTACCCATAAAATAGAAAACAGAATCCAAGCTGGGAACGAAATTCTTCCTGCAATACCACCTGAGATGATCGCAACAGTTATAGCCGCAAAAGCACATTGAAACATCGCAAATACATAATGTGGAATCGTGAGAGATCCAAATGCCGCTTCCTCACCAACATTATTAAACCCTAAATAATCCAGCCCTCCAATAAAACCGCCAATATCAGTTCCAAAAGTTAAGCTATATCCCCATAAAATCCAGACTATACTAACAACTAATAGACTGACAAAGCTATGCATCATTGTTGAAACTACATTTCGGTCACTAACTAGCCCCCCATAAAAAAGAGCTAATCCAGGAACATGCATGAAAATGACAATCGCTGTTGCAATTAACATCCATGTTGTATCACCTGAATCTATGACTACTTCTGGTTCAGCAGCAAACACATTTACTGGAATAAATAGGACTAAAAGAACTGACAACATCATGAACATTTGTTTTGTTTTTAATAAGTATTTCATGTACCTAACCTCCTTAATATTATTAATTAGAGATATTTAGTTATTAGTGATGCATATGATCATGGTCCAATTCATCATTTTGAATCTGTTCTGTTTTTTGATCCATAAAGTTAAATATCCCTACAATTAAAATTGGAATTATAATAGATAAAGCAAAAGAAAAGGATGGAATAGACTTTTTATGTTGCTCTTTCATTTTGTCAGATTCTTCTTTTTTAATAACCCTTAACATATACGCCATACTTACAATGTAAATGGAATCAATGAAAAATAACATCAAATGAAAATCCCGACTTGGAAGCATCTCTCCTAACATAGCTCCCATCATTCCACCCATTAAACTTGAACAAAGAGCTTCTGTAGAGGCCATATTCCCAAATGGTTTACCAATAAGTAAAGCAAATATAAAACTTATAATTATGGCTAATATAGTAGATTTTGCGAAATTCCCTTGTAATAGAATTCCTATTAATAAACCTATGAGAATACTGCTAGTCATTCCAAGAGTCATGCTAATCATTTTAGATGTCATCTTTGAAATGTATTGTTTTTTAGGATAAACGACAAGAATATAAAAAGTAATGTATGAAACTAGTAGGGCAGCACTTATTAAAATCATCTTTACACCACCTATTTATTTACTGAACATAGAGGAGGTTTCTCCCCTATGTTCTTATTTATCATTAAGGCTGCTTTCGCATACTTTGTTGTTTTTAATGCAGAAAAAACTGGTTCGTCTGCGCTCCACTTAGGTTATAAAAATAGTTTAGAAGCAACACCCTTAAGAAAACAGTCTATACTAATGACAACTTGAACCTTTCTTCGGAGCTGGACGTGGTATATCAATCGCTGGGTTACGATCAAAGAAACCATTTGGCTTTAATTGGAAGCTTTGATAAGCTGTTGGCATTACCGGCCAATCCTCTGGTCGTGTGATATGGTGGTGTCCCATTGTGTACCAAATAACAACATCGTCATTTTCGATGTTACGGTCAGCTTTTACATAATGCTCTAAACTGTCGCCACCCTTATGTTGATTTGGGTATTTACCAGATGCATACATTTGATCACGATCAAATTTCGTAACATGTAAATGATTTTTAATAAATCCTGCACGCTGGATAACCGTAGCATCATCGCTTGCAAATGGTAAACAGTTCTCACCTGTCACGAGTTTGTAACCTACTGGTTGACCCACAAAATTCTTAGAATTAGGATTTACAATTTTCCACGTTCTCTGACTTGCGATGTCAATGTTACGAACAGACTCAGTTTCCGTTTTAAATGTTCTAGATACAGGATAGAATGCATTATTATTGGGGTTGTCTGGACCTGGCTTTTCAGCAACTGTGTGTGTTTCAACTACTGAGTTTTTCGCACCATCAATCATCGGGTCAATACGGAAATTAAAGAAATGCTGATGATGTGGGGCATTTACTTGTGGAGCAACCATTGTTCCGTATTTCGGAATTTCTCCTTCATCAAGAGCTCCAACATTTAGAATACCAGTTAATTTCACTTCACATTCTATTGTTCCATCTTGATAGAATGACCAGAAGAATCCATAATCATAGTTTGCTACTGTTGCAAAGAAAGAAATAACTAGACGACGTGAACGACGAACCTCGACCTGATTTGTTCTCCAATCAGTATGTTTCCAGGCAATCCCATAATCTTCTTCATGTAAACAAACAGCATTTTTAACTGTGAATGGTTCACCTTTACTATTAGACATAACAGCATCGAAATACTTTATGTAACCTAAACAGTCACATCCAAGCTCAAGAGAATTTGCAAGTTGTCCGATCCCATATTCTCCTGCATCGAATGCATTTTGCCAGTTATGAGCCGGATTTGTATCAGAGTAAGGGACAACCATTTCTGATAAAGCTGCACGATATAAAATTGGGCGTACTTTTCCTTTGTCCTCATATCCAACAGTATGAAGGACAAGACCTTCTCTAGGAGTGAAACCAAAACGAATTTTCCATTTTTGCCACTCAATTGAATGACCATCAATTTTGAAGCTTGGTCCTTCTGGCTGCGTAATATCTAGTGGTTTTACATCATCTCGTACATTAATTTCATAACTTTCAGCTTCTTCAGGAGCATATGCACCATCTGTCGGTGGTAAAGGTTTTACACCATAATCTTCAATTCTTAAGATTTCCATTTTATTGACATCAACCACCGCAATAAGTCCTGTTAACGGATATGCATATCCATTTTTATTAGCTTCTGGTCTAACCCAAGCTAATGCACGAACTAGCCTTTTTCCTTCATCTTCTGGAATATTAAAGTAGCCAGAAGACCAAGGATCTACCATGACTAAGCTAGGATCTTTCACTCCTCTTTTTAGAAGAGCAGCTTGATAGTCTGGATCACTAATAACTAATTTTTCTACTTCATCAAATTCATCTAATATAAATCCTGGGCGAACATCTGGAATGAATGTCCATGAAATCACATCTTTTTTTGTAAGTGATACAACAGCTTCATACGTTTCACTAGTTTCAGGTTCTAATAGAATGATATGAGCTTCCCTTTCAAATTGATTTCCCTCTTTGTAATTTACGACTACTTCTTTTTCAGGCTCATGAAGGGTAACCTGAGCAAATCTAGCTTTTTCACTTAATTCCTTTTTATCTCTCAAAATTGCAACGACGTTTGTAATTTCCTCAGCTGTTAGTGGTTCAAGTGGATGTTTAATTCGATTTTCTACTGCTTGCATGATAACATCTCTCCTTTTGAATTTTCATATTTTTCAAAAAGTTAAAAAATATTTAATCTATTTTTACTTCAGAACTAGTAATCAGAGCAACAGGTATGTTAGCTAATCTAACAGTATTTTTTACATAAATTTGCAAATTTCCGCTTTTCTTCCTACTGTAAGCAAAAAAAAATACTAAGTAATAAATTTCATTACCTAGTACTCTAATATGATTATTTAAAAGCATCCTCAGTAAAAGTTGTATGCTCTAAATATTTTTTTCTATAGCTCTTTCCCCATTCATACATTGACTCAAGAATAGGCATTAATGTCTTCCCCTGAGCTGTTAGCGAGTATTCTACTTTCGGTGGTACAACTGGGTAAACTTCACGATGGACAATTAAATCTTCTTCTAGTTCTCTTAATTGAGTAACTAACATACGTTGAGTAATTCCTGGAATTAGTGATTTTAATTTGTTAAAACGAAGTGTTCCATCCTTTCCTAAATGCCACATGATTAACATTTTCCATTTCCCACCAATAACATTTAAAGTTAATTCTTTTTCGCAATTGAATATTTTCTCGTCAAAACGGCTCATTTTTTTCTTCCTCCTAAAAACACTCATATAATCAGTTAGTATACTTTTATACACTATATGATTTAAAAGTGCGTACTTTTTTTTTTGGACAATTCAAATATAATCAAAACTGTAAGAAAATTCAATCAACCAAATTTGAAGGAGGAATTAGTAATGGAATTACAATTAGCATTAGATTTAGTAAATATCGATGAAGCAAAACAAGTGGTAGGTGAAGTTCAAGAGTACATTGATATCGTTGAAATTGGTACTCCAGTCGTTATTAACGAAGGACTAAGAGCTGTAAAAGAAGTAAAAGAAGCTTTCCCATCTCTTACTGTTTTAGCAGACTTAAAAGTAATGGATGCTGGTGGCTACGAAGTTATGAAGGCCTCTGAAGCAGGTGCTGGAATTGTAACTGTTCTTGGCGCTACAGATGATGCAACAATAAAAGGTGCTGTTGAAGAAGCAAAAAAACATGGAACAAAAATATTAATTGATATGATCAATGTAAAAGATTTTGAACAACGTGCCAAAGAAATCGATGCTCTTGGAGTTGACTATATTTGTGTACATACAGGTTATGACCTTCAAGCAGAAGGAGAAAACTCATTTGAACAATTACGCACAATTAAACGTGTTGTTACAAACGCAAAAACTGCTGTAGCTGGCGGAATTAAATTAGAAACACTACCTGAAGTTATTGCGGCTCAACCTGATCTAGTAATTGTTGGCGGTGGTATAACAGGTAAAGCAGATAAAAAGGGTGTTGCAGCTGAAATGCAGAAATTAGTAAAAGAAGCTACTTTAGTATAATAAAGGGATAATTAAAAATGGAAACATCACATTATCTCTCAACAATATTAGAAGAATTAAACCATTCTGCTCAATATATTACAGATGCTGATGCTGAGGGTCTAGTTAAAGCTATTAGATCCTCAAAAAAAGTATTTGTTGCAGGTGCTGGCCGCTCAGGTTTTATGGGTAAGTCTTTTGCAATGCGAATGATGCATATGGGGATAGATTCATATGTTGTCGGAGAAACAGTTACTGCCAATATCACTGAAGATGATTTACTTATAATTGCTTCAGGATCAGGAGAGACAAAAAGCTTAGTTTCAATGGCTGAAAAAGCAAAGAGTTACGGAGCGCAACTAGCTATTGTCACAATCTCTCCTGAATCTACAATTGGAAAACTAGCAGATATAGTTGTGAAAATGCCTGGTTCACCTAAAGACCAAGAAACAAGTAACTATCAAACCCTCCAACCAATGGCATCACTATTTGAACAAACGTTATTATTGTTTTTTGATGCTATAATTTTAAGGTACATGGAATTAGAAGGGTTAAATTCTAAGTCTATGTTTAGTAGACATGCTAACTTGGAATAAGGGTACCATATGCGGAAAGGTATTTTTTAATACCTTTCCGCATAAACAGTTATTCTAACATTCCACTAACCATTTGATGTAACATAATTCTTATATACATAAAATTTTAACCAAATTACCTAGTTTTTACCTATATAATAAATATGAAACTACCCCACTGCTTCTACATCTTCTACAAACCTTTCACTTCTAGGATTATCAAACCAACTAAGTTCTTGTTAACACATTCTATAAAATATATGTAAGATCATCTTACATATCAAATTAAAAATCAAAATATTTCATTTACTATTAATCTAAAAATATATAGGAGTTGTTTATATTGTCAGGGGTTATACACAAATCAATGGTATTGCTAAGTTTGTTGAAGCCTAGTGATGAGAAATATGATTGGAGTACAACTGAGATAAGTAAAGAAATTGACATTCCTGTTCAAACTGTCCATCGATTATTAAATTGCCTATGTGAGGTAGGGTTTGTTGTCCAGAACAAAGCAACTCGAAGATTTAGTCTTGGGACAAAAATAGTCGATTTAGGACTTTCTATTAGAGAAAATAATTCCATTCGTAATAGTGCCCTTCCATATCTCATTGAATTATCAAAACAAACGAAGGAAAACGTTTATTTATCTATTGTAGAGGGGCTTGAAGGAGTTGTATTAGATTGTGTAAGTGCCACAAAACCAATCTATCATTTCCATTCCGAGATTAAGGGGATACGGCTCCCTCTTTCAATTGAAGCTCCAAATAAAGTTCTGCTTGCTCATTTAAATCTTAATACAAGAGATAAAATTATCTCTGAACTTTTAAAACAAAATCTAGTAGATGATAGAAACGCATTAGAATCTGAGTTAAGGGTTATAAAACAATATGGTTTTTCCTTAACTTTTGGAGAAAAAGATAAAGATGTAACTAGCATAGCTGCCCCTCTATTTTCATGGGATGATACAGTTGTTGCCGCTATTAGTATATCTATCTATTCAAGCGGATTATTGGATCAATTGAATACGTACATAGATGCCATACTAAAATGTTCAAAATTTGTTTCCAAAGAATTGGGATGGATCGGAACATAATAGTAAACTAAATAAGAGCATCTGCTGCCTTACTTAGTGATGGTTATGGTTTCCATAATACTTTAGTCTTTGGTAAATTTCGTGTCACAATAGTTGGTTATTCAGCTTTTAGTTCATTTATAAAACGACGTTATCTACCACCTAGTTCTATTAGAGAAGCATTAACAGCATCGCCACCTCTACCATCAAATACTAGCAAATGATAAAATCCAACTCTACAATCATGATGAAAACTTATTCAGGATTACGAATACTAACCGTTTGTCAATTCTTCCTGCTGTCACTATGCGATCCAATTATCTGTAATAATTCATCATCGACATAACCACCTTTTCAAAACTTTAAATTTTCCTATTATATCTTCTACAACAGCATATTCATAGTTTTTCTGGAAATTTTCAGAAAAACTATGAATTATTGAACATTGTTAAGAAAAGCGCAAGGCGCCCGCCTATCGGCGACAAGCATAAGGCGAATCGGAATAGAAGGCGTTCTTGGCCTTCAATTCCGATTTGACTTATGACTCGAGCCGATGGCGCCTGGAGCTAGACACCAAAACTAAGTACAAAACCTTATACTTTCTTACCTTGGAACATTACCTAGAATAGTAGGCACTTTTAAGTGGATCTATTCTAGGCTTTTTTTTGTCTATTAAAACCCCGTTATACTAGAGCTTATATATTTGAAACCTGGAATTATTTATGAGTAAAATGATTGTTAAGAACATATGGAACCAAAAAGACGACTCCGGAGGCTTCCAAAAGTCATCTAATTCGCATAATTAAGTAGTATCTTTTTTAGTTAACTGTCTATAAAATAGAGTACACTCCATAGAAATACAGGAGGCGTCTCTTTTTAAAAGGCTTTTTTCTGAAAGATTGTTGCAAAATAACCTAAATATCAAGTAGAAACAGTGGTTTTATGAAAAATGGTACTATTCAAAGAAGAAAAGATGCCACTATTCTTTATACAGTGCTGGTTTCTCCAAATGACTAAAAGCAACAAAGTTTACGAAAATAGCCTTTTTAAAAGAATGAATATACCTCCATGTTTTTCTATATTTTCTATTTTTTTATGACACTTTCATAAAGGAATCTTAATTCTACTCAAACCAAGGAACTTCAATTAATGTTCGACCTATCCATTCACGTAAAATTTCATTTGTAGGACCCATAACTGCACCTGCACGACCATCACGCAGGAATTTTTCTACTTGCCCTGTTAAATAACCTCTACCTCCAGAAACTTGCAGTGCTTGATTTGTTACTTGTATAACAATATCAGCAGCATGAGTTTTTATTTGCCAAATCGGGAAAAGATGCTCTGCAATGGATTGACCATTTTTAGATAGTTCATCCAATCCTTGAGCTGCCCGATAGACCATACTTCGTGAACTATCAATCAGAATTTGAGCCTTTGCTAGCTCATGACGTATGACTTGATAACTTGCAACTGATTTACCTGTATCTGCATGAACCTTTTTCTTCGCTCCTTCAATCGCTGCATTAAGAGCACCTTGAGCAACACCCGTCCAAACAGAAGCCGTTCCTAATAAAAATAATGGGTCAATCGTATTCTCATTATAATAATTCATACCTCCTTCACTACCAATTCGATTTTCAGCTGGAACAAAGACATTTTTAAATTTCATTGGTCCACTTGAATTCCCTCGTAGTCCCATAGCATTAAATGGAAAAAATTCCAAACCTTCCTGATCGTTAGTGACAAGTAAAAACATTAGCTTGTCTTCTAGTAAACTGTCAGGAGAATTTGTACAAACAATATACCAATCTGCTTCACCTGCACTTGTAACAAATGATTTATCGGCATTTAGCAAGTATCCATTCCCTTTTCTTGGAGCTGAACTTACAACATTCCAAAAATGACTTCCAGTTGCAGGTTCGCTGAAGGCAAGACCTCCAATTTCACCATTAACAACTCCAGGAATAAAACGTTGACGTTGTTCAGGATCTCCTGCTTCAAAAAGTGTTTGTGTTGCTGCTGTATGCATAACCCAGCACATTGCTGTTGAAGCACAATATTGAGCAAAAGTCTCTGCTAATACTGCAAACCCTGTGAATCCAGATCCTAGACCTCCTTCACTAGCTGGTACTGTAACAGCTCCAAACCCTGCTTTAGCTAACTTTTTTAAGCTCTCACGAGGATAAAGGCTTTGCTGATCAGAAATAGACGCACGAGGAAGTAACTCATTTTTTCCTATCACATGAGCCTTTTCTTGTAGTTCCTCATATCCTGATGGACAATTCCACCACTTAGGAATTTGCATAAGTCCTTCTTCTATCAAAATGTTAGTTTCTGTCAATTTTTCCTCACTCCTTAGCTAGTTAATAGTATTTAAAAAGAGAAAAATCAGGGAAGCAGAACCAAGTAATATATTGATATTGATACTCCCATCCCCTTCAAAGAATCTATCTTTTACATGAATAATGGTTCGGGCAATCGATGGGCAGTATAAATTGCATCTCCATCGCTCTCACCTTCAAATGTGACTACTGTACCGGGATTAAAAATAAAAACATCCCCTACTTCTCCCACATACTTATTTCCGTTTGTATCACTTACAATTATATTTCCTCTGACAATTACTTTTATTTCTAAGAACTTATACTCAAAATCAAAACTATCTGTCGTTTTTTGCATAGAATAAAATCCAACCGATAATGCATTTTCCCTTGAAGTAATTGGAACATCAATAATTTGACTTTTTAATGCAGGGTTCCCCAGTACCGCATTTAACTCTTTTTGTTCATAAGTGCCTGCTTTAATTAATTGTATACCTGGTTCTGTACTTAAATAATTAAAATCTGATTTTGTTAATGTTTTGTCGTTCATTCTCTTCACCCCTAAGATTAGTTATTTTAATAAAGCTTTAAAATGCACTCCTATTATCCGTAATTTCTTATGAAAGAAGTGATTAAATTCTTTATTAATTACACAACCTTATCATGACATAAAGAATGAGCAACTCCTATCCAGTTTTCTCGTATATTAGGAAAATACTAGTTTTCATGTAATATATTGTAACGCAATTGATTTTTTTCTATTCAAAATGAAAAATACCGCTAACTTATGTTACTATTTCTAACAATTTTTATTGGTATATAGAACATAAGATACAAAAGTTATTAATCTATTTTAATTAAATCTTGAATTGAAATGTTTCTTTATAGAAGTACAAACAACTTTAATTTGGAGAAATAATTACAATAAGATACAGATCGGGTTTCCGCTACTGTTCGAACGGTTTTTATTACATGTTAATACTAAACACAGGTCATCACTTTTCGTTTGTTTACCCTACAGCATGGAAAATGAATAGTTATTTATAACTAGGTTGAGGATTTTCCCATTATCTTTATATAAACAAAAAAAGAAGCTGCACAAAAAATTCAGTAAGAATTTTTTCATGTTAACTTCTTTACTATTAATTACTTATTAAAAATATTCATTCAGACTTATTTCTCTGCCAAGTTACCAGTGGTTATCCCATTCCAACCTAAAAGCTGTTCCGCCTTACCTAACATCTCTCGCATGATAAGAAAACGAATTCTGCTGGAAGATATAACTTCTCCTGAGCTACAACAAATTGGATCTAATACATTTACTGGAAAGTGTTTACGTAAAGTATTTACATCTCCCTCCCTATTTCTACCAAATTGAAAGTCTGGACCTTCCCAGATTTCCAACGGATTTAACTCTTTAAGTTCGTCAAGGAATAAATTTACCCCCCTAGATAAATAATCAGCATCAAAATTGGCTACAACAACATGATCTACTCCAAGAAGGCGTAATCTTTTTACTTTCTCTTCTATTGAGGTTAACAGCATTGCGTTTTTAAAATAAACCCGAGGTGGTGGGTCAAAGGTATAAACAACTAGCGGGACACCAAACTCTATTGCACGTTTTTTAGAATTAGATATTAGAGCCTGATGTCCTCTATGAACACCATCCAACGCTCCAATAGTCAGTACAGAAGAAGGTAATTTTAATGTTCTATCAGAATGTACTTGCACACTTTTTCACTCCTTACTTGTTCTGAATTCTTACATTACTGCCTCAATTAAAGCACCACTCAAAAGACTTTAAATTCTATTTTTGCTAAATAATAAGACTTATTACTTCCTATATATCAGATATAACAATTAGCTAATCACTTTCTATATTAATCACTAAATTTAATACAACTTACCAAGAAACCCTAATCACTAATATATTTCCAAAAAAATTTATGAACTTTCTTGTGAGACTCAATAATTACTTAAATTACAACCTTCAAAAGAATTACTGATTAATTGATTAATACCTTCGTTCAAACGGTCTGAGATTGTATTTGCAATTACCGTTTCTCCAAGTTCATTCAAACTAACCTCAGAATCATGAACAAATATTCCATTTTCTATTATTGTGGCTCCAAGCACTGAAAGGACTGGTTTAAGTGCATATTCGAGCATTAATAGGTGAGCTTTTGACCCTCCAATAGCTAATGGTAGAATTCTTTTGTTCTCAAATCCCTTTTGTGGTATTAAATCTAAATAAGTCTTTAAAATACCACTGTACGATGCTTTGTATATTGGTGTAGCAACTATAATAGCATTTGCTTGTTCTACTAATGCATTTGCGTTTTGGATCATCACGCTGTCGAATCTAGCATGTAATAAATCATCAGCTGGAAGTTTACAAATCTGAATCTGATCCACTTTCAATCTCTTTTGTTCTAAATTTATAATAATTTTATTTAACACACCACTTAACCTCGAAGACTCATTAGGACTACCTGAAATGATTACTACTTTATACATATAATAAACTCCCCCTTTAACGTATATTTAAATAACCACCAAAATTTTTAGTTTTATTCCTCTATAAACTTAAAAACTATACATCTTCTTTTTCTTCCCTCTTTGATCTCTTCATCAATAGGAAAATACTACATTTACTATTATATTTATTTCAAAATTCTCTTCTTTCTTTTACACCTACGATTTATCCTAGTGGAATGAATATATCTTCACATAGGAACCTTAAGAAATAAACAACATTTTCCTAAATAATAGGATAACAACAAAATTAACGTTACAAAAGTTAACAAAAATGTATTTTTTCTATTTTCATTTTCTTCAACTATTATTCTTTATTTATTTTCATTAAATAATAGAAGTTTGAAAGAGTTAGGTAATCCCAAGGTATCTTAACAGTCTATTCATCACATCCTGTACACTATTTTATCCCCCTTGATACTTTTCAATTTTCTAAGTAACTAACTATTCCCACCCAATTTGGTATTAATTATCACAAAAAAATGTTAGATATTATAACAAATAATTCAAAATCATCCCAATAATTAGGAAAACTGAGTAGCTTCAATAGCAGTTTTATGTGAATATAAGATTAATTACAAGATTATGAAATAATCATTATCTTAATAACTCACTCAAGATATTAAATTTTCAAATAAACTTCTGAAACTAATACACCAAAGATCTTTATATCTTATACAGATTAATTATTAACAGAGTATAAATTGCTCTAAAGGAGTTGGAAAAATGCACACCACAAAGGTTTTGAAATCAACTGATTTTGATATCAAGATAAATGATGTTAAAGTCTCTTTTGACGATTTATTTCCCGGCTATAACGAACAGGATCGATTAGGTATAGTGGTTCGCAAACCTGGTGGAAGTGCTGGTGCGAGCGCCCTTCTTATGTCTGCTATTACAAGATTTTATGATTTCCATCGATTACAGCTTGGGAACCAAACAGGGCGATTAAGAATTTATCCTGAATTCTTTATATTTCATGTTGGAAAAAAACATATGGACCATTACTGGATGGATGTATGGACTCCGAATAAAGAGGTTGTTGTAGAAGATGATCCTGAGCAAATATTAGAAGCTATTAACGACAGAGGGATAACGCGCCTACTTGTTGAAGATATAAAACCATCAACTGCAACATTTTTACCGGAAACAATTAGTAGTGCTAAGCTTCGTATCCAAAGCGCAATCGCATACTCTTCATCTGGGATAGTACAGAATGCTGATATAAAAATAACAAGTTGTTCAGCAGCAGAGAGTTATCTTATTTCCACATTAAAGAGATCAAAAGGGTTATTCATAGATACATACGATAATCTTATACAACAAAGGAAAAACCTAATTGTAAATAATCGTATAATAGAGACCTATCGTAAAATTAAAGTATCAGAATCTTTTGATATGCTTACTTCCTCTACCACTCCAGGTAGTGCAACACGAACCTACATGTCTATGGCTTAGTGTAATTATTTGTAATTTTCGAACACACTACTTGACTAAATATTAAAACAATAATATTCTTTCCTGAAAGACAATAAGAGAACATATGAAACTAAACTGGCACCCTTGTTAAGGAGATAAGAAAAAATAGAGTCCAGCAACTACAAGATGATTCTATGTTGTTTAGGATTCATCTTTTTTAAAATTCCATTAGGGTATTTTCCCCACCAGTTTCCGCCGAACATTGAATTTCCTAAACCCTATTTCTTAAGTGATTTTTAGTATTTTGAGCTGTGTAATGGAAGAATGTAAATGTCCAATAGAGGCATTGGACATTTACTGGTTTTTAGAGGAATATTGCCTTTTGAATCACAACTAGGTTCTAACTAAATTCATATAAATAACTTCCTATTAAATGTTAGATTAACCGATTAACTTTCTTTATCAGGTAGTGTTAAATGTAATAATAACTTCTTCATATATCAACATTATGAATCACATTTCACAAGAGATAATAAAAACTGCCCAAAATAGGCAGCCTTTTACATTTTTATACTTGAACTTGAAGTTCATTCTGTTTTTCTTCATATCTAATCTTAGCCTGAGCCGCTGCAAGACGTGCGAGAGGTACACGATATGGTGAACAACTCACGTAATCTAACCCTACATCATGGCAGAATTGAATTGATTCCTTTTCTCCACCATGTTCTCCGCAAATACCTGTTTTTAACCCTGGCTTCATTCCCCTTCCTAGCTTAACACCCGTTTCAATGAGTTTCCCTACTCCTTCTTGATCAAGGGAAACGAATGGATTTGCTGGAAGTACTTTGTTTTCAATATAAGCTTGTAAGAATTTGCCCTCTGCATCATCACGACTATATCCAAATGTTGTTTGTGTTAGGTCATTTGTTCCGAATGAGAAAAAGTCTGCTTCCTCAGCAATTTGGTCTGCAGTTAAGGCTGCACGTGGCACTTCGACCATTGTACCAATTAAGTAGTTAAATGTTAGCCCTGTTTCTTCCTCCACTTGCACTCCAGCATTCACCACTAATTGTCGCATTTCTTTTAACTCATTCACATGACCAACTAATGGAATCATGATTTCAGGTTTTACACCGATTCCTTTATCTATTACTCTCGCAATGGCATAAAAAATCGCTTTGGCTTGCATCACGTAAATCTCAGGAAAAATCATTCCTAAACGACATCCACGATGACCTAGCATTGGATTAAATTCATCAAGTTGTCGTACCTTCCTTAATAACTGTTCTTTTTCTTTTAACTCTCCAGGATTTGAATTTGTTAATTGAAGTTTGGTCACCTCTACTATCAGTTCTTCCTTATCTGGTAAAAATTCGTGAAGAGGAGGATCTAATAAACGAATGGTAACAGGGTTTCCTTGCATTGCTTCAAAAATCCCCTCAAAGTCCTCTTGTTGCATTGGTAATAATTTGGCTAATGCATGTTCGCGTTCTTGATTGGTTTCTGCAAGGATCATATCTTGAACAATTGGGATTCGACTAGCATCCATAAACATATGCTCCGTCCGGCATAATCCAATTCCACCTGCACCAAATTCTAAAGCTTTTTTTGCATCAATTGGATTGTCAGCATTTGCTCTAACACCAAGTTTTCTTACTTCATCAGCCCAAGAAAGCAATAATTGGAATTCATCTGACAATTGCGGTTCAATCATAGGTATTTCTCCTAACATGATTTCACCAGTTGAACCATCAATCGTAATAATATCTCCTTGTTTTACGACCGTTTCTCCTACTTTAAATTGCTTTGACTTTAAATCAATCTTTAATGATTCACATCCACAAATGCATGCTTTTCCCATACCTCTTGCCACAACGGCTGCATGGCTTGTCATTCCTCCGCGGCTAGTAACAGTGGCTTCGGCTGCAACAATTCCATGAATATCATCAGGTGTTGTTTCTGGACGAACAAGAATGACCTTCTTTTTCTCATCTTTCGCCATTTTCTCAGCTTCATCTGCATCAAATACGACTTCTCCAGTTGCTGCACCAGGGGAAGCTGGTAAACCTTTCGCTAATTGCTTTCGTACATATGAATCATCGATGCGACGATGGAGAAGTTGATCAAGCTGATCAGGATCTACACGTAGAATCGCTTCCTGCTTGCTAATGATTTGTTCTTTTACTAATTCAACAGCTATTCTAATTCCTGCTTGAGCTGTTCTTTTTCCGGTACGTGTTTGTAGAATAAAAAGTTCTCCCCGTTCCACAGTAAACTCAATATCCTGCATGTCTTCATAATGGTTTTCAAGGAGGTGACATGTTTGGGTAAACTGCTGATATACGTTTGGCATCTCTTCTTGAAGAGAAATAATTGGTTGAGGTGTACGAATTCCGGCAACTACGTCCTCACCTTGAGCATTGATCAAATATTCACCGTAAAGCTTTGCTTCCCCTGTAGATGGATTACGTGTAAAAGCTACTCCAGTGCCAGAATTGCTGCCCATATTTCCGAAAACCATACTTTGAATGTTCACTGCAGTTCCAAGATGACCGGGAATATTCTGAAGACGGCGATATACAATAGCACGTTGATTATTCCAAGAATCAAAAACAGCACGAATGGAAAGGAATAACTGCTCTTTTGGATTCTCAGGAAAGGCCCTTTTCGAATGCTTAGCAACAATTCTCTTGTATCCTGTAATGACCTCTTTCCAATCTTCTGCAGACATTTCAGGATCTGAGTGATATCCTTTTTCTTCCCTAACTTCATCCAAGAATTGTTCAAAATAAAAGCTATCAACTTTTAGGACAACATCACTAAACATTTGGATAAATCGACGGTAAGAATCATACGCAAAGCGCGGGTTATTCGTCAGATTTGCCAGTCCCACGACCGTTTCGTCATTTATTCCAAGATTTAAAATCGTATCCATCATTCCCGGCATCGAATGAACGGCTCCAGATCTTACAGAAACTAGCAACGGATTTGCTGGATCTCCGAACTTTTTACCGGTTTTTCCTTCAAGGGTTGTAAGCGCTTGTAAAATTTGAAAATCAATCTCTGATGAAATTGATTTTCCAGCTTCATAGTAAGTATTGCAGGTCTCTGTTGTAATGGTAAACCCATAAGGAACAGGTAAACCAATCTTTGTCATTTCAGCTAGATTTGCTCCCTTTCCTCCTAGTAGTTCCCTTTTTCCACTATCCCCTTCATCAAACATATACACAAACTTACCCATGAAATACAGCCCCTTTCTTTTTTAACATCTCTAATATCAAATCAGCCGTCTCTTCGATTGCTTTGTTTGAAACATTAATAACGGGACAACCGATTTTTTTCATAATTTTTTCTGCATATTCTAATTCTGTAAGAATCCGGTCATAATTCGCATAATTCGCTTGGGTTGTTAATCCTATATTTTTTAATCGCTCCATGCGAATTTCATTCAGTTTATCTGGTGTTATGATTAACCCAACACATTTGTTCTTGGGAATATCAAAAAGTTCATCAGGAGGTGCTACTTCTGGAACTAAAGGTACATTTGCCACCTTAAACCGCTTATGGGCCAAATACATTGAAAGCGGTGTCTTTGATGTTCTAGAAACGCCAATTAAGACAATATCTGCATGCCTAATTCCTCTAACATCCTGACCATCATCATATCTAACTGCGAACTCAACTGCTTCTACTCTACGAAAATAGTTTTCATCTAATTTCCTCATTAGTCTTGGTTGATGTACTGGGTCTGTATTTAAATTTTTTATAAATGCATCCATTAGCGGATTCATTAAATCAATAGCACGAATTCCTGCTTCCCTTGCTCGCTCATCAAGATACTGCTTCAAAGATGGAATGACAATTGTATAGGCAATAATGGAGTGATTATATTTGGCGGCAATAATGATATTATCAAGATCTTTCATATCTTCAACATAAGAAATATGCTTGATTTCAACTTCTACACTATTAAATTGAGATGCAACTGCTTTTACCATCAGCTCAGCTGTTTCGCCAACAGAATCAGATACTACATAAACTATTTCCTTTTTATTCACATCCGACCTCCTATTCACTCTTTTAATTGTTTAACAGAACAAATGTGTTATACTAATAAATAAATATGTCATACCATTTGATTAAATAGTATTCTACCATTAAAAATAATAAGTTACAATCCTTTTCTTTCATTCTAACTAAGAAAATTCATAATTATTTTTCAAGTAATAAAAGAAGTAAATAAGCGACATTGAGATGCTAATACAAATAACAAGGTCGCTTATTGTTGTTACTATTTTTGTTTTATTATGAAATGTAAAACCTCAAAAGCTACCATATAAATTTTCATAACCAATCTCGCAGTTATTTATCGTTAACTAAAATATACGTTGCTTTAATTGGCCCATGAACGCCCACTACTAAGTTCATTTCAATATCAGCTGAGTTACTTGGTCCTGTTATGAAATTTACGCAAGAAGCAATTTCTTCCCCCTTGTTAATGTTCTCATGAATTTCTTGGGAAACTTGAGTTATTCTTGGCACAATCGTACTCTTCGGTATGATTGCAATGTACGTAGCCGGTAACAGGCTTACGGAACGACCCTTCCCAGTGTCGCTAAATAGGACAACGGTTCCTGATTCTGCAAGTGTTTTATCACTGAAGGTAATCCCCACGTTTGCTTGTTCTGCTAACTCGATATTTTTCTTTCCAAGCGATGGATTCCATAAACTAACATCGACATCTTCACTTGGCCACTCCTCATGTAGTAAATGAGTCAGCCCAAATTCAGTAAACCGATCGTCATTCCACGTTATAATAGGACCTCCTCCAAATTCTTTAACAACGTTTTTTAAAACGGTTACTAAATCTACTGACGTTGTTTCAACAAATTGAGTTTGGATCCGCCGGCACTGCTCCTTTAAAACATCAACAAGCTGATCTTGTGACAAACCTTGTAAAACATCCCATTGCGGTTGATGCTTCCATTCTGGTAGCGTTACACCTTCCGTTCTTTGCTCTCGTCCAAGCTGTGAGGCAATCTTATTTAAAAAAGTTTCTTGATTTTGAATTGATCCTCCTGTCATTGCTCGCCCCCCTCCTTATCACGGTTCTTAAACCAGTCACGGAATCTCTTATTTTCAGGAGCCGGAAAATCCCGAATCTCAGTCCACGCCTTTAGTGGACCAGGACCTTTCGAAATTTTTGCATTCACTGCAAAAGGGCTCATTGCAGTAGGTGCTAGTCTTGAACCTAAATTGTAAAGAGGAGTTGACGCAGAACCTAGTCCAAAAGCCTTCATCGCAAATTTTTCAGAAATCGGTGCTTTCCCTTCTCTTTCAACAATAACCTGACGATGTTTGTGGAGTAATTCGTGCAATGGAATCTTGACTGGACAAACTTCTGTACAGGCTCCGCAAAGTGTAGATGCATATGGAAGCTCCTTATACTCTTCGTAGCCACCGAGTAGCGGTGAAAGAACCGCTCCAATTGGTCCTGAATAAATTGAACCATAGGAATGCCCTCCGACATGACGGTAAACCGGACAAACATTCACACATGCAGCACAACGGATGCATTGTAAAATAGATTGGAATTCTGTTCCTAATATTTTTGAGCGACCATTATCCACAATGACAACGTGAAAATCTTCAGGTCCGTCTACATCTCCAGCTTGCTTCGGACCTGTTAATGCGGTTACATAACTTGTCAATTTCTGCCCTACAGCACTTCTGGTTAACAAGCTCACTAAAACTTCAAATTCAGCAAAAGTTGGTACAATCCGCTCCATTCCCATAACAGTAATTTGTGTCTTAGGAAGGGCTGAGACTAGTCTTGCATTACCTTCATTTGTCACAAGACTTATCGAACCTGATTCCGCTATCGCAAAGTTACAACCAGTCACACCGATATCAGCTGATAAAAATTCTTTTCTTAACATTTCACGTGCATGTAATGCAAGCTCCTCAGGCTTTTCTGTTTTTGTATAGGCTAATTTTTCTTTAAATACATCACGGATTTGTTCTTTGTTTTTATGTAGTGCAGGAGTAACTATATGGGAAGGCGGATCATGGTCATCCACCTGTAAAATATACTCTCCTAGGTCTGTCTCAATGACTTCACATCCCTCTTCTTCTAAACATTGATTCATATTAATTTCTTCCGTTACCATTGATTTGGATTTAACAATCTTTTTACCATTCTTTTTCTTAATAACATCTTTTATATATTGATTTGCTTCATCAGGAGTTTCTGCAAAAAAGACATGTCCTCCACGTTCAGCAACCTTTTCACTAAATTGCTTTAAATAGTAATCAAGATTATCGAGCGTATGTTGGCGAATTTCTTCACCAAGTGCCCGCCACTCTTCCCAGTTACCGAGTTCTTTTGCCGCTTCAATTCGTCTTGTGCTAAGGCGTTCTTGTGCACCAGAGACTGCCCCGCGCATAAACGTATTATTAATGCCATTCTCAACACGTTCTTTAAACTCGCCTGTTCCGATTTTCATCGCCATTAACTTCCATCTCCCTTCTTATTTGCTATTCAAAACTTCTGCGATATGCATTACCTTAATTGGCTTGCCTTGTCGTTCAATTCGTCCGCCGATGTTCAGCAAACACCCGCAATCTGCGCCAATTAAATAGTCTGCTTCAGTCTCCTCAACCTTTTTAACCTTCTCATCAACCATTTGCTCAGAGATATTACCCATTTTCACTGAAAAGGTACCACCAAACCCACAGCAATCATGACTATTACTTAGTGGTATGTATTCTAAGCCTTCTACATTTTCTAAAAGTTTAGTAGGTGCTTCCCTTACTCCTAATAAACGAGTCATATGACATGATTTGTGCAATGTTGCTTTCCCCTTGAGCTTTGCCCCAACATTTTCTACTTTCAGTACATCAACAATAAACTGTGTCAGCTCATACGTTCTATTAGCAAGTTTGATGGCTCGTTCCTCCCACAAAGCATCCCCTGCAAAAACATGTGGGTATTCACGAAACATTGTTGCACATGATCCAGAAGGGGTTACAACATACTCCGAATTCTCAAAGGTTTGTATCATTCGCTTCATCGCTTCCTTCGAATCTTTTACATACCCACTGTTATATGCCGGTTGTCCGCAGCATATTTGTTTTTCTGGAAAATCAACCTCACAGCCTAATCTCTCAAGCAGTTCAACGGTTGCTCTTCCAACCGATGTTTCAAACATATCTACTAAACAAGTAACAAATAATGTCACTTTCATGATTATCACCTCACCAAAATAGAAAACGCTTTCTATTAATCAATTTAATATATTGATAATGATATGTCAACCGGTCATCTGATGACCTGAAATTTCAGTACAAAAAAATAAGAAGCTCCTCTACAATTAGGAACTTCCTTTTTTGTCTTGATAATATTTTTTCAACACGTTTTCAACATTTTCTAAGTGCTCAATGATAAGCTTTTGAGCTTGAATTGCATCCTGATCCTTAATGGCTTGATAAATTCTCGAATGGTCTTGATACAGCCGTTCAGTCGTTGCTTGCTTTGAAAAAAGCCACAATCGACGCGTCTCCCTCATAGATTCAACCATCATTCCAGAAACATTGCTCATTAATCCTTTTAATATTGGATTATGCGTTGCATCTGCTATGGCAAGATGAAACTTAAGGTCCGCTTTTTCACCGAGTTCCTCATCACTGAGTCCTTCTCTCATTACTTCTATTAGCTCAGACATTATTTTCAAATCTTCTTCTTTCCGATTTATAGCTGCTGAACCCGCTGCACCAACCTCTAAAATTTTACGAACCTCTAATAAATGAACGATATCTGTTTCATTCATTAGAACTGCCGTTGATAAAGGCAACGTTAGCATCATCGGATCAAACTCTCGAATATATGTGCCTTCCCCTTGCTTCATTTCAACTAAACCCATCGCTCGTAATGCACTAAGTGCCTCACGAACTGCTGACCGTCCCACATTAAAACTTTCAGCCAACTGTTGAACAGAATTCAATTTATCTCCAGGTTTTAGCTCTCCATTTTTGATCATTTCTAAAAGAGCTTCTGCAACTTCTTCATTTATCTTTCTAGGTTTAATTTGTTTATATTCCATTACTTCACCCCTGTTAAAATCCACAATTATACCAACTATTTAAATTATACTATTAAATTGTTACTCAAATTAATAATATGAGAAAAAATTTTACCTATTCAATAACTACGATAAGTTTACACTATCATTATTTTTAAAAATTTTTGTTGATTTTCGGTTACGCTTACATTAATATTAAGTCATCCGATGACTCTATGATCAGTTATTTACATAACGATAATTATCTTATTACATTTTTGACCTAACAGATTTTAAATCAAGGTAAGATTAAAGGAGGTAAGATGGATGAACGTTGGAATTTTATCTTTAATTGCTTTAGTACCTATTTTTTCGATTTTTTTATTTCTGGTT
The DNA here is from genome assembly GCF_048059995.1 of Metabacillus sp. YM-086. Taxonomy (NCBI): domain Bacteria; kingdom Bacillati; phylum Bacillota; class Bacilli; order Caryophanales; family Bacillaceae; genus Metabacillus; species Metabacillus sp. YM-086. The sequence goes on from NZ_JBLUOI010000027.1 coordinate 61,412, forward strand.
ATTTTGAAATGGCCAGCAACTCGCGCAATGCCTATTTCACTTATTGTAACCGCTTTAACAGCTGTGTTTTTCTGGGGAACAAAAGCAAATGTTGTAGCCGGAGCAGCTCTTAATGGTGTTGGTACCGCGATAGATGTCATGTTTATTGTATTCGGTGCCGTTCTTTTATTAAACACAGTAAAGGAAAGTGGAGCCATTTCTACAATCCGCCAAGGATTTATTACGATCTCTCCCGACAGAAGAATTCAAGCAATCATTATCGCTTGGTTGTTCGGGGCATTCATCGAAGGTGCAGCAGGTTTTGGTACACCTGCA